>JAEYYE010000365.1 GCA_023430945.1 Bacteroidota bacterium | reverse complement strand
GAACGGATCGCAGTATGATGTGGATGTGCGCGCCTTCAAGGGCGGGCAGTGGTGTCCCTGGGGTGAAGTATGCACCCTCAACATCGGCACACCTCCCGGAGCCCAGACCGGTGCTGAACAGAACCTGATCACCGGGGACGAAACCGTGGAATTCAACCTCTGGCCAAATCCCAACAACGGCGATCGGCTCTTCATTTCATTGAACGACCATTCGGCCAATGTCCTGGTGGCGCGCATCGAGATCATCGATCTGCAGGGCCGCACGGTACTTTCCGATCGGATCGAATTCGTCGATGGATCGGCCCGCACCGTGATCGCCCTGGATCCCTCCATGGCCGCTGGTATCTACACCGTAAGGATCCTTGCCGGTGAACGCATCCATTCCTCCCGGCTGGCGATCCAACGTTGATCCTTTCCAATCGCCCAGATGAATTTCAAGATGACCTCCTTAAAAGGAATGCTCCGCGGATCCATGGCGATCGCGGCAATATCGGCTTTCGGCATGCATCTGCAGGCTCAGGTGCCGCCGAACAATATTTGTTCGGGTGCCCTACCGATCACCTGCAACAGTGTGTTAAGCGGCACCACGGTGGGTTCCAACACCACCGGCGCACCTGGTAACTGCATCACTTCGCTCAATACCACCGGTGGCGTTTGGTATGTTGTGCAAGGCTGGAACGGCGACATGATCGCCAGCCTCTGCGGAAGCAGCTACAACACCAAGATCGGTGTGTTCAGCGGAAGCTGTGGAAGCCTGCAATGCATCAAAGGGAACGACAACGATACCGGTCCGGGCGGTGCTGGCGTTTGTGGCGGGGGCCTGGTCTCCTCCACCACCTGGACAGCCACCGCTGGTACCAACTACTTCATCTACGTGACCGGATCAGGTACCGAGACTGGAGCCTTCGATCTTACTGTGAGCTGCGGCGACAACAACTTCCCATGTCCTGAGAACGGCATGGTGCTGGAACTGAAGACCGATGCCAACGGGAGCCAGACCAGCTATGAACTGATCCCCGAAGGTGTAGGCATTCCAGTTTGTTCCGGCAGCGGCCTGCCCAACAACGCCACCATCACCAACAACTGCTGCGTTCCCGATGGCTGCTACCGCCTGCGCGTGCTGGATAGTGCCGGCGATGGAATGACCACCGGCGGATACACCCTGCGCACCAGCGCCAACGACCGCATCATCGACAATACCGCGAACTTCTCCACCGGCAGCGTGAGCGCGATCAGTGGCGACCAGGCCTTCTGCCTTCCGATCGGCACCGATCGGGTGATCTTCACCAGTTGCGACAAGCTCGATTGGGTGAACAACGACTTCATCGTGGCCAGCCTCAACCCCGCGGTGAGCGCAGAATGGGTCACCGGTGGATCCAACAGCCAGCAGGACGCTGACTCCGGCTACGAGTTCTGGTTCTTCGACCCCAACGGCACTTACAGCTTCCGCTGGTTCCGCCCCCACAACACCAGCCATGGCTACGGCACCGGCGAGGCTCGCGCGGCACACCTGCGGATCAACAACTGGCTCGCCACCTACCACATCCCCGCCAGCACCCTGATGAACGTGCGCGTGCGCGGAAGGGTGAACGGGGTGAACATGGAATGGGGTCCGGCCTGCCGCTTCATGATCGATCCGGTGGCCGCCGCCTGCCCCATGACCAAGTTGATGGACATTCCAGGCAACCAGTTCCTGAGCTGCGGCCAATACAGGCTTTTCGAGCAGGGATCCTACGTGCATGCACGGCCTGTGAGCGGTGCCACCCAGTACCAGTTCCGTTTCCGCCAGCCCGGCGAAGGCTTCGAGGTGATCCGCACCAACACCAGCTACTTCGTGCAACTTTTCTGGACCGGAATGACGCTCGTGAACGGATCGCAGTATGATGTGGATGTGCGCGCCTTCAAGGGCGGGCAGTGGTGTCCCTGGGGTGAAGTATGCACCCTCAACATCGGAGTTCCCCCGGGAATGCAGGCCGGAAGCGAAGCATTATTTGGGACGGAGAAGGAAGAGCTCGTCTTCAACATGTGGCCCAACCCGAACAACGGTGATCAGCTCTTCATCAGCCTCAGCTCGATCGAAGAGAACGTTTCAACTGTCTCTGTGGATATCCTTGATCTCAGCGGAAAGAAGATGACAAGCCAGCGGATCGCAACGCAAGGAGGTTTCATGAATACAGTGATCGATCTGGAAGGTGAGATCGCTGCAGGCATGTACCTGGTGAACATCACCGCCGGTGAGAAGGTGTATACCGAGCGATTGGTTGTGCAGCCGTAAGGATCAGAGAACTCATTATGCAGCAGCCCCGCCGATCGGCGGGGCTGCTTCGTTCAATTTCGCGCCGATCGGCGCCTGAAATACCGGATCGAGAAGAGAATTACGACGATCACCCCGCCAGCGAACATATATGACCACATCGATCGCTGTTCGATCGGCTCTACATCACCCATCAGAACGATGCCCCCCCAGTAATACGGCAATGACAATTCCGTATCGGCTTCGGACAAATGATCCAGCTTCGCCTGCCGCAATGCCTTGTGTTTCGGCATGCCTGATGCCAGGTGATCGTAGAATCGCTCAATGATCTCTGACGATGTTCTTTCATCCACCTTCCAAAGCGTGCTCACCAGACTGGGACATCCTGCGAAAGCAAAACCATGACCGAGCGATCGGACGCCTTCGCCGTTCACATCTTCGCCAACACCCGTTTCACACGCAGTGAGCACCGCCAGCTGTGCCCGCAGATCCAGTTCATAGATCTCATACGCATGAAGGTACCCATCCGAATCGGCCTGTCCACCAACGCTGTCCTTGCTCAGCACCAGACGTGAATACATCGGCGCGGTCCTGTTCAGTTCTGCGTGTGTTCCCAGATGGATGATGCCGTATTCCTCGGCTTTCGATCGGAAGTTCTTCTCGGTGGCCTCATCGCGAAGCATCACCAGCGCGTGCAGCGTATTTCCAAGTCCAGCGGCGGTGCGAAGCGCGAACGGCTGTCTGACGTTGCGAAGGAATTGGTGATCCAACTGGGTGCTGTCCTTCACATGTGAAGCATATCGTTGCTTCAGATCGTCATCGAATCCGGGGGCCACCGCCAGTGCACCCTTCGCGCGATCGCGGGACAGTTGGGCGAATCGCAAGGCCGTGGATGCCGAAAGCAGGTACGCGATCGTATGGCGGTTGAGCAGAAGTTGTTCCTTCAGGCCACCTTTCCCGGGATCCGCCATGAGAAGCGTTTCGAAATTGATCGTGTGCAACGGGCCGTCGGGTATGATGAGCAATTCCTCAGCGGTCAACTCATCGGCCATCGGAGCGAACACCAGATCATGTACTTCCCGGGCCGCTGTGATATAAGCTCTTTCATCCCGCAGTGCTATGGAAGCATTGAACTTCTGGATCGCTTCGTTCAGGCCGGCCGCAGGAACACGATGGATCCGTTGTTCTTCCAGACCCATCATGAACATGTACAGATACTCTGAAGTGAGCGCATAACTGAGCAGTTGCCGATCCTCGGTCAACAAGGCTTTGCGTACCTCATCCATCGTCGCATCGGGCTCGCCGTAGCGCAATTCAAAATAGGCTGGATATTGCTTCTCCAGGCCACTCAGGAATTGCGCATATTCATTCTCCCTTTCATGCAGTGCGGTGGCCGATCCGCGATCCCGATCATCCACTTGCAGCGATGCGATCAGCTCCTGTTCACGTGTGATGATGCTGTCAGGAACCCCACTGAAACCAAGGCCTGCGAAAGAGTTGAGCCTTGCCTTCAACAGGGTGGATCGGTCACGTTCCGACCACTGGAAGAAGCGTTCGGCATCGACCTCCGATCGTGATCGTTCATATGCATCATAGGCCAGATCCAGGGCGAGGTCGAACAACTGTTCCTGGGCGCCGATCAAGAGCAATTTCGAAGCATCATCCTGTATCGCGGCCTTGTTGCGGGAGAGTGCATCCATGGCCAGTTCGAGATCGTCCTTCCACGTGCCGAGCTTTCCGGGATCATTCAGCGATCGTGCGGAACGAAGCTTCCAGTAGATCGCATCGGGCAGAAGGTGTGGGTCGGGAAAGGCTTTGGGCTGGCTGCTCGAGCGCAGATGTTCCACGCGGTCGTGCAAGATCTTCAATGCCGATCGAGCATGGTCATGAGCAGTTGCATGATCACCCGACGAATACGCAGCTTCGGCAAGCAACACATCGGCGCCGGCCACTTTGTAATGCGTGCTGTCGTAGATGTTCACCATAACCGTTCGTGCATTTTGCAGATCGACGATCGCTTCGGTGTATCGCTTCTCCTTCAGAAAAAGCTCTGAGCGGCGTTGATACGTCTGGGCAAGCACCACGTTGGTAGCTTCATCAGCACCAGAAAGTGCGGCGCTGATACTGAGGTTGAACAACGAATCCGCTTTCTGTGGATCGCCCTGGCGATGATGGATCTCACCGAGCTTGGAACATGCACGGATGTACTCTTCGCTGCGGCGCCCGAACGAGCGTTCACAGGCCGCGGCATGTGCGATCACGAGTTCCTGCGCCTTCTCCAGCGATCCGTTATTCATCTCAAGATCGGCCATGCGATCCTTCACCACCAGCAATTGCGGATCATCGGGCTGAAGTACCGCGCTTCGATCGTTCCAGGCCATTTGTAAAAGCTCGCGTGCGCGGCCATCATCACCCAACTGTGTATAGATCGTGGCGAGATTCAGATACGTGCGCGACCGATGCACGATCGCTTCGTCCTTCACGAAAGGATCTTTCGTGGCAGCGATCAAAGCCTCGCTGCAGCGCAGGCTTTCCTGGTAATAATTGCGGGCGCGTTGCAGATCGCCGCTGTTCTGCCAGAGCACTCCAAGATTTCCATTGGTGCTGACCTTGCGCGCGAGGATCGTTCCATCCGAACCATCACCAAGGATCCGGAGCGCCTTCAAATAATATTCCTCCGCTTCACGGATACGTCCCAGATGCCAGTAGGCCACACCAACAACAGTGTACGATTCCGCCCATTGCACCGGAGGGATGGAATCCGCACGGCCATACACCTGCAGTGCTTCCAGCGCGAGATCTGCCGAACGGCGATGATCACCGATGATGCCGTAGTCGAACGCCAGATATTGCCGTGCGCGGCCTTTTTGCGAGATCGGGATGTTCGGGTCGCGGTCGGCCACGATCACCGCGAGTGAATCCACCCGCGCACATTGGCGCAATTCGCCAACATCGTAATACATCCAGCTCAGATCGAAGAGTGCTTCGAGTTCATGGGCGGCATTCCCCCGATCGCGCACAAGGTCCATGATCCGTTCCGCAGCTTCGATCCCGGCTGCGGCATTCTTCACTTTTCGATGTGCACGGCCGTACTTGTACAGGTATTTGTGAAGTGAATCCGCCCATGGTGTGCTTTCGGATCCCTTGATCTGCAGATCGATCTCGCGGATCACTTCCGCATATTTCTCCGCGGAATAAAGCGCTTCGATCCGCGCGTGCCGCCCTGCCTGCGGATCATCCTGCGCCGTGAGCAGCACGGGCCACAGCACGCAAACGATCAAGCAGCGCATCACTCGCCCAGTTCGTTCAGGATCGTCCGGGCTTTGGCGGCTTCTTCCGCATGAAGCGGCTGAACACTTTCGCGCGCCGCATCCACATCGCCGATCCGCACATGAGCAAGGAAGAGATACCATTGAGCGCGCTCATGGAAAACAGATCGATCATTGGCGGCGACCGATCGCAATGGAGCTATCGCTGCTGATGGACCATTGGCCGCCAACGCGGAAATTCCGCTGTAGAACAGCAAGGTGTCGTTTGAAGGTTCGGCTTGAAGCAGTGCCATCCATTCGGTATGTGCTTCCTCGAAACGTTCCTCCTTGTATAGGATCATCGCTTCACTGAATGCAGCATCATCGGCGATGCCCATCGTTACAGGAAGACCTGGATCGGGGCGGAAATATTCGGTGAAAAGCCGCTCATGCACGGGCTGACGTAGGCTCCACCAAACAGCGATGGTGATCATGACAGCGATCGATGCGGCATAGCCGATCCAACGGTACCATGATCTTCCGGAAGGTTCACTTTCCTTCTGTTCCGAAATGATCTCTTTCACCGATCGCATGAAGCCACCAAGTTCGATCGCATGGATGTTCTCCCGTTGCAATTCCACTTCGTCGCGCAGATCCGGATCACGTTCCAACCTTCCTTCAAAAGCGATCCGATCGGCAGGTGGCATCCGATCGAGCACGTATGCTTCGATCGTTTCGAAAGTTCCCCTATCCAATGGTGCCTGCCTCATTCTCCCGCGATCTTTCTGCGAAATGCCCGCAGTTTCATCATGCACCTGTACTTGATGGTGCGGATACTTTCTTCATCCACGCCGATCGATGCTGCGATCGTTGTCATGTCCTTTCGTTCGTAATAGAACTGATCGAGCACTTCCCGGCAGCGATCATCCAATCTCTCGTAGACGCTCCGCAGTCGCGTGATACGATCTTCGATCCCGTCCGGGACCTCGATACCAGCGTCCAGTTTCCGGTCGTCGTGCACGATGGTCATGTTCTTATGCGCCGCTGATCGAAGAACGTCCAGCCATTTGTTGCGTGAGACGCGGAAAAGAAATCCACCGGGATCGACACCGGGTGGATATCGATCCTCCTTCACGCACATCCAGAGCACGGTGATCGCTTCCTGGAAGATGTCCTGCGCATCGGCGAGACGACCATTGTTGCGAAGTACGAATTGCCTGATCGTTGCGAAATGGTCGCGATAGAGAATTCGAACGATCGATGGATCGTTCTGCCGCAGCCCCTTGATCCATTGTGGGACCTTGACCTCTGTTGCGCTCGCTTCCAAGGTGTTGCGATCGGAGATCACGATAATACGACAATTGGGACATACGGTGAAAATTTTCTTGGACCATGGATCATACCTGTGCTGAACATCATCGGTATGAGGGCGAAATGTGAACACGAGAGGAATTCAGGCCGGATCGTTCACAAAGCGAGTGGATCCCCGATGTGTTGATCAAGACCATCTTCAAATCCGATCGATCAATGAGACGAACATTACTTCTACTGGCCCTGCCATTCCTGGGCTTCACGGCATCGGCCCAACTTCAACGCATCGTGGTGCAAGGCACTGGCGCGCCACAGGTATTCACGGACATCACCTCAGCGCTCACCGCAGCGCAGTCAGGCGATAAATTGTACTTGAGCGGTGGAACATTCAGTTCAGCCACTCCCATCGTCTTTGACAAGCAGTTGCATGTGATCGGCGCAGGAATGGGGCCGGATAGTTCAGCGGTGACCGGCATCACAGTACTTTCCACCGAGGGAACCAATGACATCCTACTTACTACAGCTGCAAGCGGCAGTACTTTCACGGGCATCCGTTTCGATCCTGGTCAATATTTCCAATATGGTACAAGTGATGCGGATGACGATCCTACAGGAGTCATTTTTGAACGCTGCACGTTCGACACAAGGTTGATCGCTGATAACGGTACAAATGGTTCATCGAGCACTCTCTTCCTGGAGTGCATTTTCCATAGTTTCCTGTATGGCGCGGATGGCACATCGGCCACGCTCGAACGGTGCATTCTTGATCATCAGGCAGGCACAGGTGCCGAGATCTCCGGCTTCTCAAATGGGCTTATCATGCGCCATTGCATCGGTCTTGGCACGCGTGTGGGCAATAGCGACAATTGCATCATTGAGAATTGCATCTTCACACGTACCAGCGCTCCTTTCTGGCAAAGTAATGGGGCCACCTTGACCAATAATCTGTTGGTAAGCACCAGTTTGGTGAGCAATATGGGTGGATTCGTTTCAACAGACAATGTGCTCGGAGTACCTGTCACGGATATTTTCATAAACGAAGACAATGCCGACTTCGAATGGACAGATGATTTGCATCTACAGCCTTCAAGCGTGGGTATCGGAATGGCCTCTGATGGAACCGAAGTAGGCATTTATGGAACATCTTCTCCTTTCAAGGAAGGTGCTGTTCCATTCAACCCGCATTACCGAAGCGCAACGATCGATGCGGCCACCAACGCGAATGGTGATCTGCCCGTGAACATCCGCGTGGCCGCACAAACCTATTGAACCATGCGATCACTGAACCTCCTTTTCGCGATCGCTGCTGCAACAACACTGCAGGCACAGACGATCACTGAATATCGTTGGTGGTTGAACGATGATCTTACCACGCTCACCAACGGAACAGTACCGGCTGAGGCGGATCTGCAATTGACCGCCAGTATCGATCTACCGGCGCTGGACAAGGACCATAACATCATCACCATCCAATTCAAGGACAGCGATGGTGAATTCAGTTCACCGATCACACGGCTGTTCACCCGGTCCACGGGCATGGTGAGCGGCTACGAATATTGGATAGATGATGACATCGCGAATTCGCAGAATGGCTCGATCGGACCAGCGATGGTCGTGGACCTGATCACCGATCTGCCGACGAACATAGCCGTCGGCGATCATACGTTCACCATCCGCTACAGCGGTGAAAGCGGCACCTGGAGCGTTCCGCATTCCACCACGTTCAGCGTGATCACATCGATCGAAGAGATCTCAGGAATTTCCGAGATCGTGGTCTTTCCAAATCCAGTGACAGATCAGCTTGGGATCCGCATCTCAGCGACCGAAGCACTCACTTTGGATATGGAGATCCTGGATCAGGGCGGAAGATCGATCCACCGATCGGAACGATGGAATGTGCTCGGCACCGATCGGCGATCCTTCGATGTGGGCTCATTGTCACAGGGCCAGTACATCCTGCGGCTGAGCGATGGTGCGGGTCATCAGCACATTTCCTTCACTAAATATTGAAGAAGTCCAGACAGGTACGTACCGGAGCAAACACCTGCTGAACAAGGGAAGCCGCTTCGCAAGAGCGGCTTCAGCTTTTGCGATCCGTTAAAAATGATGCCGATCGTTCACATATGAAGTTCAGATCCGATATGTGATCTGAGACGTTAACCCTTAACCCTTCCTTAATGAGATACAGTTTACTCGCGATCGGTGCCTTGCTGGCCTCATCGCTGTGGGCGCAATTGCCCTTTACTGTTGCCGGCACCACCGGAGACGCCTGTGGGGATCCGCAGAACAATTATTCCCAGACCTGGCCTGGCACCGCAGATCCGGCCAACACAGTGCGATTCGAGTATTCGGCGACCAACACTTCCAATAACGCTGTGGTGTTGCAGGTGGAAGTGGTGCGCAACCAATTCAACGTGACACCTGAAATGGTGGTACACACATTTCAGATCGCCGTTGGCCCGAATACTACGGCCAATGGAGAAGAATATTGGGTGTGTGCCTACAATTCGTTCCAACAAGGCCTCGTCCATTCGGTACGCATATCGGGTCCTGCCGGCACCTGCACGGCATTCAACATAACGGTGGAGAACTCTCCTGGTGTATTCGGCGATGATCCCGAGCCCAACAACTCATCCAGCCAGTTCACCGTGGCCCAGCCCAACACGTACTATGAAGGTCACCTGAATTATGGAAGTACCAGTGATGCCGACTACTACCGGATCGACCTGCCGATCAATGGCGTTCTGCGGATCGAATTCGAAGGTGAACAGCCATCCTCATTAACCACCCATACAGTACAAGTGCAGTTGAGCTTCACATCTGGAAGTGTAAGACATACGGCCAATGTGCCGATTGGAGCGAACCGCGATGTGATCGCCACCAACGTGGATGTCACCTGCATGGGTAGCGAAGGCGTTTATAATTTACGGTTCCAGGGATCCGGAGCTTGTGAGACCTCCTACAGGTTCCGTTATGTGGTCCTTCCGGCCACCTTCCCCACCGATCTTGAACCCAACAACGGAACGCCAGGATCAGTGGGATCACCGGTGGCCCACGATACTTATCAGGATGGTCAGATCGCGTTCGATCATCAGAGCGGTAACGATCTTTTCAATATCGTTCTTCCCTTCAATGGCATGCTGCATTTTGAGATCCAGGCGGAACATGCGGGGACTAACCCGGGAACCATGGAATTCAGGATCTACAATTCTGCAGGCACAACGATCCAGTTGGTGGAAGTTCCTGCTGGGGCCAACGGATCACCTGAGACCACGACCTTCAGCATTCCGTGCCGAAGCTTCACTACTGACTACGACATCGGGATCAATGGAGTGACCTGTGGTGTTTCGTACCGCTGGAAATACTGGGTCACTGCGCCTGTTTTCGAGAACGATGCAGAACCCAATAACTCGTCAGGTGGAAGCACCGAAGATCATGACACCTGGTATGAAGGCCAGATCGGTTTCGACAACCAGACCGATGATGACATCTATAACCTGGTCCCGTCTTTCAATGGAATGATGAACATCCAGGTCGAAGCTGAACATGCCGGTTCTACAGAAGGAACGTTGGAGATCACCTTATTGACAACTACCGGCAGTACGATCCAACAATGGATCGTTCCTGTCGGTGCTTCCGGCGTACCCGCGAGTTCCACTTTGGCACAGATCTGCAGAAGCAGCACCACCGACTATGACCTGCGGATCAGGGATGTGACCTGCGGAACTTCCTATCGTTGGAAATATGTGATGACCCCACCGGTGTTCGCCAACGATCCGGAACCCAATAACGGCACCTCCACAGCTGTAGCGATCGACCTTAACAGCGCGGAGCAGACCGGGCAGCTTGGGTTCGATAACCAGACAGATGATGATATCTATGTTTTCTCTCACCCTGGTGGCGCCTGGTCTGCGACGGTCAGTGCCGAACACGCCGGATCGGGAGCTGGAAGCTTCAACATGGTCGTGCGTACGCTTCCTGGAACCAGCGTAGGATCATTTTCGGTCCCTGCAGGTGGTTCTTCCATACCGGAAACGAACACGTTCACCATTCCTTCGCTCAACGCCGGCTCCTACCGGATCCATATATCCGACGTCACATGCGGTGTGAGCTACCAGATCCACTGCAACGATGATGACAACGACGGAACATGCAACGCTTTCGATCTGTGCCCTGGGGGTCCGGAACCCGGTACGCCATGTGATGACGGTAGTGCTTGCACGACGGATGATGTGATCCAAAATGACTGTTCCTGTTCCGGCACGCCTGTAGATCCCGATGACAATAATGTCTGCACCACGGATTCCTGCGATCCCGTGCTCGGTGTGATCAACACGCCGATCGATCCGGATGATGGTGATCCATGCACAATGGACAGCTGCGATCCGATCACGGGCGTAAGCAACGTGTTCACAGATAGTGACAACGACGGAAGTTGCGATGCGCTTGATGGTTGTCCGAACGATCCGAACAAGACATCACCTGGCACATGCGGTTGCGGAAACCCGGAACCAGGTGCGGTCTGCGACGATAACAATGCGAACACGGAGAACGATGTTGTCACGGCCAACTGCGAATGCGCTGGCACGTCGATCATTGTGTACGATTGCCCGGATCTGCAAGCCAACATCGGCGATGCATGCGATGATGGAGATGCGGGAACGGAAGATGATGAAGTGAATGCCAACTGCGAATGCGAAGGCACGCCGATCGTTGTCTACGATTGCCCCGATCTGCAAGCCAACATCGGCGATGCGTGCGACGATGGTGATGCGGGAACGGAAGATGATGAAGTCACCGCCAACTGCGAATGCGAAGGCACGCCGATCGTTGTTTACGATTGCCCCGATCTGCAAGCGAACATCGGCGATGCATGCGACGATGGTGATGCGGGAACAGTAGATGATGAAGTCGCCGCCAACTGCGAATGCGAAGGCACGCCGACCGGTCCATGCACTGAGAACCTCACGATCGAATTCCAGACCGATGTGAACGGTGGCCAGACAAGCTGGGAGATCCTGAGCCAGGGGACACTTGATGTGATGTGCGATGGTGAAGGTTATCCATCGAACGCGGTGGCTACGGACAATTGCTGTGTTCCTGAAGGCTGTTACATCCTGCGTGTTTACGACAGCGCAGGCGATGGCATCAGCGGCGGCGGTTATATCCTGCGCACCAGCGGCACCAACGAGCGCATCATCGACAAC
>JAEYYE010000305.1 GCA_023430945.1 Bacteroidota bacterium | reverse complement strand
GCGCTCCACTAGCTCGTCCTCGATGATGGAGATCACGGACGAGATCCCGAAATGCGCCACTTTCACGGGCGTATCGATCGTGTAGCCCAGGCCCATCACCGGGATGTGGAACGTGTGCGGACCGGCTGTTTGCATTGCGGATCGGTAAGCTGCAAAGGTCCCGTTCAGCCGATCCGTGCAATATGACGATCATCATATCTTCAAGGAGCAAGGGAGCGGATCTTTGTGTTCATGAGAACCTCCCTGCTCCTTCTCTTCACTTTTTGGATCGGAACTTCGATCGCATCAGTGGATCTGCCATTGGTCGCCGATCAAGGTGAAATTCCTGCGGTACAACTGGACAATGGCAAACGTTGGAAAGCGAACCCGGAGACCACCCAAGGAATAGCAGCGATGAGCGCGATCCTGGAAGAACACGCGAAAAAGCAGATGGCCAAAAGTGTGTTGAAGGAAAAGCTGGAAGGCGAATTCCAGATGATCTTCCAGAAGTGCACGATGACCGGTGAAGCGCACAATCAACTTCACAATTACCTGATCCCGCTCCACAAGATGTTGAGCGCGATGGATGAGACCTCTGGTGAGAAGGAGATCGCTGCGATGCGGGATCACCTGCAGGCGTACGGGAAGTATTTCGAGTGAGGATCTGCGTGAGGGATAGCAGCGGAAAGCCCACAGGCCGTGCATTTGACGGCCGCGGACTTGCAGCGGATAGCCCGACAGCAAACCAGGCTTCCGAGACTGGTTTGGTGGCACGCCCTTCTTCTTAAGTCTTAAGTCGGAAGTCGTAAGTCTTGAGTCCGATCGAAGTATTGGTACAATTGACTTCCGACCTACAGTTCCCCCCTCATCATCTTCTCCAATTCCCGCTTCTTCAGGATGCGGATCTCCTTGCCATCCATGCCGATGATACCCAAGCGCTGGAACTCGGCGAGCGTGCGGATCACCGATTCGTACGTGGTATCGGACGTGTTCGCGATGTCGCGGCGCGATAGTGTGAACGCGAGCTTCTTCCTGTCCTTCGGATCGAAGCCGAAGGCATCCATGTTCATCTTGATGGTGCGCGCGACGCGTTGCGGCACAGTGGTGTTGAGCAGATCGCGCATATGCTGATCGAGCATGCGCAATTCGTAGGCGAAGAAGAGCAGGAACTGGAAACAGAATTGCGCATTCGCCTTGAGCACCGAAAGGAACAGCGGCATGGGAATGCTGTCCATGACCGTGTCTGAAAGTGCCGTGGCCGTAGCGGTGTAGATCGGCCGTTCGCCGATGCCCCGGTGACCGACTATCTCGCCATTGGTTGCGAGACGCACGATGCGCTCGTTGGCCTGCACCGGCCCAACGGTGACCTTAACGCGACCGTTGCGGATCATGTAGATGGTATCGGCCTCATCGCCCTGCTTGAAGATGTGCTCGCCTTTTCGGAAGCTGCGCTCCACATTGCGATCGGCCATGAGCTGGCGCCATTCGGGCGTGCAATGTTCACGGATCAGATCGCGCAACCGGTACTCGCGTGAAGTGAGTAAATCCATTGGATCGGCGGCCTTTTCGGAAGGTACTACGAGTGAGGCGGAGATCGGTGGCATTTTCATCAATGAGGGTTGGAAAGTGCGGGATCGGTGATGAAATGCTCGTCCGTGAGCGTGTGCAAAAATGCCACCAGATCGGCTTTCTGCATGGGTGTGAGGCCAAGCGTGATCCCGGTGTTCGGCTTGGTCATGATCGGATCGAGCGTGGCGGAATGCTGTACCCCGGCGCTGTAATGCTCGATCACTTCCTCCAACGTCTGGAAACGGCCATCGTGCATGTATGGGGCGGTGAGTGCGACATTGCGGAGGCTCGGTGTCTTGAAGCGGCCCATGTCCGCCGGATCGCCGGTGATGTTGAAACGGCCGGCATTCGCGCCTGAAAGGTCGCTATCGAGCCCGATGTTATGGAAGGCATTATCCGTCATCAACGGAAGGCCATGGCAATGGAAACAATCGCCCGCTTCAGTGAGAAAGATCATCATGCCGCTGAGCTCCTGATCGGTGAGTTCCACATCGTGCGCGAGGTAACCATCGAAGCGGCTCTTGCCTGAGATCATTCTTCGGAACCATTGCGCCAATGCACGTTGAACATCGTAGTAGGAGATCTGTTCGGTGCCGAAGGCTTTTTTGAAAAGCGATGGGTACTGCGGATGCTGCCGCAAGACGTCGAGATCCACCTGGAAGAATTCCTCCACTTCGAAACGCATGATATCCTCCAAACGGCCGCTGATCTTACCATCCCACAGGAAGTTGGTGTTCCACGCGAGATTCATATGCGGCAACACCGAAGTGCCTTCCGCAGGAACGGAGAATGCGCGCTCCTGATCATGGCAGCTGGCACAGGCGAGACCTTCAAAGGGTCCGTTGGTGGAGAGCACCGGATCGTAATAAAGCTTCCGGCCGAGTTCCACGCCTTCCACGGTGAGCGGATTGTCCTGCGGGATCTGCGGCACCGGGAAGTAGTTCGGATATTCCAACGCATACGGTGTCGGTACCGATCCGCCTGGCAACTCCTCGATGTTATCACGCTTGCATCCGGACGCTACGAGCGTTACCAAAAGTGCCACCGGGATCATCTGCTTCATTGCTGTACTTCCAGGGTGAACACGTCGGTGCAATTGTCGCGCAGCAGGGCCATCAACGCCGCGCTGCCCATGGAATAATTCCCGCTGGATAGATCGTATGTATGCGGCGATCGGAACACCTCGTTCAAGTTGAACCGGAAGATCAACTTCGTCGACGTACTGGAGATCGCGAAAGCACCGGATACATCACATTGCGGCAGGTTCTCGTTCCTGCCCAGATGCATCGCATAGCCCGCCTGTGATCCCGCGTTGATGAAATGGCCTTCGAACTTCATGAAATGATACCCGCCGCCCATCGGTTCGGGCCAAGCCATCTCGATGTTCTCCATCGTATTCGGAAGTGCATTGGTCACATTCATATCCGGTGGAAGTCCGAGAACCAATGAAACCCCGCCGTACGTTCCCGAAGGGATCGCGGGCAGATCGAGAGTTGAGGCGTTCCTTCCATCGATGTGGAACGTACCAGCGATCGAATGGTCCGCAGTGTTCCCCGTTCCGTACAGAACGATATCACTGATGTAGTACTGGAGACGGGAAACGCTGAATTGGTGGCCAGCCTCGTTCACGTATATCAGGCTGTCGAACAAGAGCGGATCACCATCCACATGATGCACGAACTCCATGCGATGGCTGATCGTTGGTGGAGATGATGGCGTGGGATCGGGCGCAGGATCATCCTTCTTGCAGCCGGAGATCATCGCCATCAAGATCATGATCGGAATGCCTGGTCGCAGCAGGTGTAGGATTGCGCGTGACCGACGCACAGTTTTGAAGACCCCGATACTGACGTTCATGATGTTCACGTTTGGTTGAACGACATTGCTACTCCTTCACTACCCTTCCGATCGCTCGCTGCCGATCGCCGATCAATTCGATCGAATACAGACCTGCTGGGAGATCCGACAGATCGACCACACCACTTTCCGATCCATCGATCCCCTTCTGCATCACCTGTCTTCCCTGCAGATCCGTGATCCGCAGTTGCCGCACAGCGTACGGACTTTTCCATGTGATCGAAGCACTCGTCGGTGAAGGGAATACTTGCACCTGCATTCCGCCCGGTGATCGCATTGCAGTATTCAGATCGATCACCACGAACTGCAGCATCATCATGTTGTCCTCGTGCATCAGGTTGTGGCAATGGTACATGAAGGGCCAGCCCTCCGTGGGATGTTCGAACCGCATGATCAGTTTCACCTGTTCGCCGGAATCGATCAGGATCACGTCCTTCGCGCCTTGCTCCTCCGACGGCGGCGGCAAACCGTTGCGTTCAAGGATATGGAAAGTGACGCCGTGCAAGTGCATCGGATGCGCCATGTTGCTCGCGTTCATGATCGTCCAGGTCTCCGTGGTACCGAGGAACATGGTATCGTTGATCACATCGATATCGTACATCAACCCATCGATCATGAACATGCCCATGCCCACCATGCCGGTGCCGTTCAACACCTTGAACCGATCCTGCAGAACTTCGGAAAGCGGCGGCGCCTGGGCCGATCCTAGTTGATCCGGAATGGTCGTTATTGGATCACTCGTGGGCGCCGTCACCCTGATCCGCAGTACTTCGAAATCGATCCCGTTCAAGACGCTGCTTTCCCATATCGGGTTATAACCACCCGGCACCGTGCTCGGCAGTTCACTTCCGTAGCTCATCAGCATCAAGCTGTCACCATCCATTCCTGTGAGATCGAGAAGCACCTCGTAACGCTCACCGTTCGAAAGCCATATGCGATCGCGCTCCACCGGAGCGTTCAAAAGGCCGCCATCACCAGCGATCACCTGGAAGCTTCTGCCATCATCGAAGCCCAACGCATACACGCGTGCATTGCTGCCGTTCAGCAAACGCAAGCGCACAACCTGCGCAGGTACTTCCAGGTACGGTCTGGGCGTACCGTTCACCAACACCGAATCGCCAAAAGGTCCGATCGAGAAATTGCCGTTCGGCAACCAGCGCCGATCCTGCACCACGATCGGAAAGTCATCCACACCATAGGTGCGCGGCAGATCCAGCGCGGCTTCCTCATCATCCTGCACAATGATGAAACCTGCTATCCCCTTCGTGGCCTGCGTGCCCGTCTGCATGTGCGTGTGCGGATGATACCAGTACGTACCCGCATCGTTCTCCACCTTGTACTTCACATCCCAATGCTCACCGGGCATGATCTCGCGCTGTGGACCGCCATCCATCACACCGGGGACCTTCATCCCATGCCAGTGCATGTTGGTCGCCTCGTTCAACTGGTTGTTCACCCGCAGCCGTGCCGTGTCTCCTTTATGGAAGAGCAGCGTAGGCCCCAGATACGGAACACCGACACCGAATGTCGCAGTATTCACACCAGGATAGAATTGGTGCGTATGCGATCCTACATCCAGTTGGAACGTATCGGCCTCGATCAACGGCGGTATCGCGATCGGGTTCTGGGCGTTCAGCGAGATCACGAGAAAGAGCAGGGGTATGGATCGCAGCATGTTACCGGTAATGTGACCGGAAAGCTATCGGGAACGATCCGCCCTGAATATGACGTACGTCATGATCCATGCGAAGCCTTCGACGCACCTTGCGATCCTATTCGATCGTAATGAAGCACGAGGTGGAAACGGTGTGGCTGGGTGGAATGCGGTTCAATGCGCTGGTCGGCGGCCACACCATCGTGATGGATGGACCGGAGCGCGCTGGCGGGAATGACGAAGGCCCCATCCCGAAACCACTGATGCTCACCGCGCTCGCCGGCTGCACGGGCATGGATGTGGCCGGCATTCTTCGCCGGCAAGGCCAGGCCCTCACCGGTATGGAGATCAAGGTTGAGGCCGGGCTCAGCACCGATCGGCCCATGGTCTATACCAACGTTCACGTCATTTACGGGCTGCAAGGCGACAGCCTCTTGCAGGATGATGCATTGCGCGCCGTTCAGCGCTCACAAACGGAACTCTGCGGCGTAAGTGCCATGCTCAAGAAGGCGATGCCCGTGACCTGGGAGGTCCACTACAACGGCAAACTGATCTACTCCAACAAGAGTGGCAAGGTGCAGGTATTGGTGGGTTAGGGCGTTCCCCCGGCCCGCGTGGCAAAAGCCCACCCGGGCCGGGGTCGGGCCAATGCTTCAAGTCCTCCCCGGCCAAATGCGCCGGGTCCGGGCTTTCCGCGAATGTCCCTAACGCGGGCATCACGCCACGTTAAATGATCGGTACGTGATCCAACGATCGGTGCTTCGATCGTGCTATTTGAAATGCTTGCCTGCGAACGTTTCAGGGTCGGAAAAACGCCGATCACATTGGATCCCCAGATCTTCGATCCGGCTACATACTGAAAACCTTGCAGGATTGCTCCATCCATGCGGATCGGTCTTCGATCATCTGATCATCTGATCATCTGATCATCCGATCATCTGATCTGCTTTCTCCTCCACCCAATGCGTTCCCACAATTTGCTTCTCTCGCAAAGCACCGTCGGCGATCGCCCACGCCACTGTCGCCAGATCACGCAATTCGATCACCACAGGATCAACAGGTCCCGATCGCCATCTTGCGTTCACTTCATCCAGGATCACTTCGATCGAGCTCTTTGCCTGCGCCATCCCTTCTCGAGTTCTTATGATCCCCAAATGCCTGGTCATCAACATGCGCATCTGCGATCGCAACTCCTGCATCCATGGATCGCTCTTCCTCGTGATCACCGGTGGGGCGGGCATCTTTCGCGCATCAGCGATGGCCGTATGTGCGATCGTATGATCGGCCGCCCGTTTTGCAAGCACCAGCGCTTCCAGCAACGAATTCGAGGCGAGCCGATCGGCGCCATGCAGACCTGTGCTCGCACATTCGCCCAAGGCCAGTGATCCTTCCATGGCGGTATGTCCGCGATCATCGGTGCGAATGCCGCCACACAGGTAATGTGCTGCGGGCATCACCGGTATCATGTCACGACCTGGAACTATTCCATGTCTATTGCAACTTGCAGCGATCGCCGGGAACCTTCTTGCGAAACTGTCCACACCGATCGGGCCAGCGTCAAGCCACACATGCTTCGATCCTTCTTCAAGCATGCGGCGATGGATCGCCCGGGCCACCACGTTGCGTGGTGCCAGATCGGCCATGGGGTGTATTTCGTTCATGAATGCGATCCCGTTCCGATCGCGCAGGATCGCACCTGCACCACGCACCGCTTCACTCACCAATTCCGCGGTACCCTCCCCTCCCGTATACAGAGCCGTTGGATGGAATTGTACGAACGCCATGTCCCGCACCGGGACGCCTGCGCGTAATGCCATCGCGATCCCATCCCCGGTGGCCGCTGCCGGGTTGGTGGTGTGGTGATACACCTGTCCGGCACCGCCGGTGGCCAGCACCACTACCGATGCAAAGTGATCGGTGATCCGCCCGCTGCGTGTGTGCATGGTGCGCACGCCCGTGCAGATCGTAGTGCCGCGATGTTCCACGGTCAACAGGTCGAGCGCACGTTGCCACGGCAGCACCTCAATGTCCAATGCGCGCACTTGTGCCAACAACGTTCGCACGATCTCCGCACCGGTACGATCAAGATGATGGACCACACGTGGGAATGAATGACCGCCTTCATTGGTGAGATGCAGGATCCCATCGCTCCCCGCATCGAAACGCGCTCCCATGTGTATGAGCTCATTGATGCATTCCGCTCCTTCTTCCACGACCCGTTCCACCACAGATGGAATGCAGCGGCCACCGCCTACCGTAAGCGTGTCCTTCACATGCTGCTCCACCGAATCCTGCGAAGCGATCACGGCCGCCACGCCACCCTGCGCCGCGAAAGAGTTGCTTTGATCGACCGGTGCCTTGGAAAGGATCCTGATGCGGTAACGCCGATCGACATCGCGCTTCTTCAACCGCACCGCATAGGCCATTCCTGCTATGCCGCCACCAACGATCAGCACGTCCTTCTTCATCGCACGGCAAGCATTCGCCGCAGCGCCTTTTCGGCGCGCAGCCGTATGTCCTCTTCGAGCACGATCTCGTTCAAGTTGTACTTCAATGCATGATGCACCTTCTTTACGGTGTTCAGCTTCATGTAAGGACATTCGCTGCACGCACAGGTGTTGTTGGTATGCGCAGGTGCGGGTATCAATTTCTTGCCGGGCACAAGCTGTCGCATGTTGTGCAGGATCCCAGCCTCGGTGGCCACGATGAATTCATTGCCGGCATCGCGTTGCACGAATTCCAAGAGCGATGAGGTGGATCCCACATGATCGGCCTCCTCAAGGATGTTCGCTGGGCATTCAGGATGCGCGATCAATTTCGCCTGCGGATGTTTGCCCATCAACAGTTTCAGCTTGTCGATGCTGATCTCCGCATGCACTTCGCACTCGCCGTTCCACAATTTCATCCGCCGGCCTGTCACGCGCTGCACATACGCACCCAGATGTTTATCCGGCGCGAAGATGATCGGTTGGTCTTCCGGAAGACTTTGCACCACCTTCACCGCATTGCTGCTGGTGCAAATGATGTCGCTCATCGCCTTTACCGCCGCACTGCAATTGATATAGCTCACCACCTGAAAACCGGGGTGCTGATCAAGGAAGTCGGCAAAGGCATCGGCAGGCGCTGAATCGGCGAGAGAGCAACCGGCGGCCATGTCGGGCACCAGCACCGTACGATGCGGATTCAGGATCTTGGCGGTCTCCGCCATGAAATGAACCCCGGCGAAAAGGATCACATCGGCCTTGCTCTTATCCGCCGCCTGTGCCAGCGCCAGACTGTCACCGATGAAATCGGCGAATTCCTGGATCTCCGGTGTCTGGTAATAATGCGCGAGCACCACCGCATTGCGCTCCTTCTTCAGCCGCTGGATCTCCTCCACCCAATGATCGTGCAGCAGATCTGGAGAGAGCGTTGATGGCTCGGGTACAAAAGCAGTGGATCTTCCTGACATGTTCATTTCTCCTCTGGAGCAGGTGTGGTGACGCCGATCGGCGCATCTGGAAAGACCGGCACACCTTTGCCGATCGATAGTACTTTGAACGGCGAACTACCGCGCGACGCATAAAGGCCGAACACCCGGAGAGCAAGCATCGATATACCGGTGAACAATCCGATCCCCGCGACCGCAAATCCGATCAAGAAAGGCCGGACCTTCTGCATGATCACCTGGAATGGCAGATCGCTGATCACCGTGTACCAGCCTTTCACCAGGCCAGCGCCGATCAGGCTGAGGAAGAACACCAGCAAGGCTGAGTTGAAGATCCAGTAACCCGTAGTTGTATAACTGCGGCCCTTTACCACCAGCGCCTCCCGGCGTATTTCGCTCGCGATGAGCAACACCGATGCGAACAAGATGGTGGTATTGATGCCGATCGTGCTGCCCATGGCGTGTGCGACCGTGATATGGGTGCCGTGCGTGAATAGGTTGATAGCAGGGATCGAGATCAACAGTGCAAGCCCGAGATTGATGAAGACCCATACTTCGCTCGCGAACAAGAACCGGTACGGAAGCGAATGATCGTTGCGTTGGGCCTCGCTCACAGTTCCACGCCATTGACGGATGATGCGGGCGAGGATGATCCATTCGGTCATGCTGATGCCATATGCGAGAATGCGCAACCAGAGTGCGCTCGGCACCGGATAGATATGATGGGCCCAGCCGAACAAAAGGTTCGTGAACCCCAGCGCGAACATGAGATACGAGAGCCGCGATCGTGCGATCGCGGTGTTGCCTGTGATCCGCTCCATCACCACCATGCCGGTACCATACACGAGCATGTTCCATGATCCGGTGAGCGCACCGTAGGCCTTCCATTGAATGGTGAGATCGCGCACCACGTTCTCACCGCCCCAGTTCAACAGCCAGAAATTCGATTCGATGTAGGTGAACAGAAAGAAGACCAGACCGGTGCTCCACATCCAGAGATACGCCGGCCAGGGACCTTTCTTCTTCGCGGCAGTGCGGAAGAAATTGTACATGAACAAGATCCATGAAAAAGCGATCGGGATCCCCAACGCTGGTGGGAATTCCCAATATTCCCTTCCACCGAAACGACCCATGAGATATGAGCCGATGATCGCGAGACCTGTGCCGATGAAGAGAAAAAGATGCACACGTGCCAGCAGCGGCGAATGCAGCGGCGCGTTCACGATGCGTGGCAGATAGTAATAGATGCCGCCGATCGCTGCCATGAAGATCCACGCCACCACCAGTGAAACGTGCAGCGGACGCGACTTCACGAACGGCACCAGATCGATCACACCGGGGATCACATGCTGCCATGATCCGATCACACCGAAAAGTGCACCGGCCCACAGCGACGCCACCGCCAGCACCACGAATCCTATGGCCGCTCCACGATCACTTCTCATCGCCATGCATCTCTTTGTAGGTACCGTACCACGTGAGGTCCAA
>JAEYYE010000304.1 GCA_023430945.1 Bacteroidota bacterium | reverse complement strand
TCCATCGTTTCCACCGTGAGCGGCGCCTGTTTCTGCTTCTCGGTGATCCGGCTGCCGATCACTTCGGCTTCCTTCAACAGGATCCGATCGGAGATCAACCTGATCCGCACCGGTCTTTCGATCGAATTGACCTGTACTTCCTGTGTGGAATAACCCAAAAAACTCACCGCCAGCGTAACCGGCAACGGCCGATCCAACCCGATCGTGAAATTGCCGTCAAGGTCCGTGACCGATCCGATCGTGGTCCCTTTGATCACCACGGCGGCACCGATCAGCGTTTCACCACTCTGTTCATCCACCACGCTACCCTTCAGCACCTGCTGCGCCGGTGCCAGCAATGGGAACAGCATGATCAAAAGAAGGGAAAGTGTTTTGATCGAGATCGTTCCACGGTTGATCATCACGCCTAAAAGTAGGGCGATCGTCATCGGTCCGGATCTGAACCCACGCGGATCGTTCGACCTTTGTACCACATGGCCATTACACTGATCAGCCACGGCGCCGCCGGCACCGTAACGGGAAGCAAACATCTGTTGGAGATCACCGATCGCAATGGCGAAGTGAAACGATTGCTGCTCGATTGCGGCATGTTCCAGGGTGAAGGGATGATCGCTGGCAAAGGAAGGGATCCCAACCGGCACTTCGGTTTCGATCCGCGCACGATCGATGCGGTGCTGCTCACCCACGCGCACATCGATCACAGCGGCTTGTTGCCACGGCTCGTGGCCGAAGGTTTTCGCGGTAAGATCTGGAGCACCCCGGCCACGCGTGACCTATGCGCGATCATGCTGGAGGATAGCGCACGCATCCAGGAGAGCGATCACGAGAGCGACCGGCGGCGCGCCGTGAAGAAGGGAAGGCCGATGGCTGGGGATGGCCCGCTCTACGGCGTGGACGATATAAAGCCCACCATGGAACTTTTCTACGCCATGGAGCATGAGGAGACGCTGGAGATCCTGCCAGGGATCGAACTCACTCTTACCGACACAGGCCACATACTTGGGAGCACCGCCATAAACCTGAAGATCGACGATGGAGAGAAGGTGCTGAAACTGGCGTACACAGGCGATGTGGGCCGCTACAGCACACGATTGTTACCCGAACCTGTGCGCTTTCCGCAGGCCGATGTGATCCTGTGCGAATGCACGTATGGCGATCGCGATCATGGCACGGTGACCGAGGCAGAGCTCGAATTGTTGGAGCACGTGAAGAACGTGTGCGTAGAGCGCCGCGGAAGATTGATCATTCCAGCGTTCAGCATCGGAAAGACGCAGGAGATGCTTTACACGCTGAACGCCCTGAGCAATGCGGGGAATCTTCCGCGGTTGCCGGTGTACGTGGATAGTCCGCTGGCGATCGGTGCAACCGAGATCGTAAGACAGTATTCCAAGCTTTTCCGCGAAACGGTGCGTGAGGAACTCCACCACGATCCCGATCTGTTCTCCTTTCCCGGTGTGGAGTTCATCCGCGCGGCCGATCGGAGCAAGCAGCTGAACGAGAACAACGATCCCTGCATCATCATCTCCGCGAGCGGAATGATGGAGGCCGGCCGCGTGCGGCATCATCTATACCATTCACTTGCGAATGAAGCGAACGCAGTGTTGATCATCGGTTTTTGTCCGCCGGGAACGTTGGGCGGTAAATTATTGGCGGGCGCCACGGAAGTTGATCTGTTCGGCGATACCGTTCCGGTGAAGGCCGAGATCTTGAAGATGGATCACTACAGTGCCCACGCCGATCGCACGGAATTGATCCGCTACCTGAATTGCCAGGAGACCGGCAAGGTGGAGAAATTGATCCTTGTGCATGGGATCAACAGTGCCGCCACCTCATTCCAGGAAATGTGCCGCGTGCACGGTTTCAAGGAGGTGTTGATCGCAAGGAAGGGCGAGGCGGTGGAATTATGATCCCGGCGAGAACCGCAGCGCGTTCTTGAGCTTCTCCGGCAGCGCGGGCAGCCTTCGCCGATCGATGAGGAAACTGCTCAGATCAGCGATCTCCTGGAAGATGTAATGACTGTCCAGCGCACCGCGCAGGTAAGATTTTCCCGTGCTTCCACCAGTGCCCACACGAAGTCCGATCATGCGGTTCACCATGTTCATGTGGCGGTAACGCCAGGTGGCCATGCTTTCATCCAGATCCAGCAACGATCCAAGGAAACGGAACGCCTGCTGCAGGATCGGTTCGTCGCGATAGAGCATGATGAACACCGCGTGGCGCGCGGCCTTCGGGCTCAACCGCCGATCGGAACTTCCCGTCTGGAAAAGCTTCTCCCAGAGCTGGATGTTCGCCTCTTCGCCCGCCACGAGCGAATTCCTGTAGATCTCCTTCAACCTGTCGAAGAACTCCAATTCGCCTTCGGGCCAGAAACGCTGATCGAGGAAGGGCATGCGCTCCAGCCAGGAATCAACAAGTTCGAAGAGCGTGCGTTGCGTTTCGATCTCCTCGATCTGCTGCTTGTGCTCAGGCCGCAATTGGCTGGTGTAATAATGCTTGCCGAAGCGGCTCTCCATCTTCAGTCCGAGGCGCGCCTCAAGCATCTTGAACTGCAGGCTCTGGAATCCGCTGGCCGGCCGCAAAAGATCGCGGAAATCAAGGAAATCCAGCGGCGTCATCGTCTCAAGGATGTCGATCTGGTGGATCAACACCTGCAGGATACGGTGAACGCGTTCCATGCGGTGCACGGCCACGTTCAATTCGCCGGCATTGTCATCCACATGTTGATCCTCGAAGATCGCGATCACACTGGAGACCTCGTGAAGGATCTGTTTGAACCAAAGTTCATAGGCCTGGTGGATCACGATGAACAACATCTCATCGTGTGCATGCACACCGAGCCGTTCGCTTTCGGGCGCTTGTGCACCAAGGATCTTGTCCAGTTGCAGATAGTCCGGATAGTACACCGCTCCGGTGCCGGTCACTCCCTTTTTTTCGTCCATCACGCCCCAAAGTTAGTCCTGCGCGATCGGCCGATCGGAAGATGCCCTGCCAGGGTGGTGCCGCTCACCGCTGAAGGCTGATCCAGAAAAAAGAACGCATCCCGTAGGATGCGTTCGATCTTGAATGTTGTAGCGGGGATCTACTCGGCAGCTTTCTTCTCCTTCATTTCCTCCGCCTTCTTGATGCTGCTGTTGCGGTTCTCGGCGCGCATCGACTCCATCTTCTGGAACTGCTCGGGTGTGAGCACTTCCTTCAATTTCATCTCGCGCTTTTCGCGTGCCAGGCGGGCACCTTCCTGTGTCTTCTCACGATCGGTGGAAGTGCGCAGTGCATCCATGTCGCTGGCGTATTCCGCATCGATCTCCTTCAACTTGGCGGTCTGCTCTTCATTGAGGCCAAGATCCTGTGCGAGCTTTTGTGAAGCTTCCATGCGGCGGGCAGCCTGGGCTTCTTCGCGCTGCTGCTTCACGGCCGGGTCCTGGGTGGGCTTGGTGGCAGGTGCTTTTTCTGCGGGAGCGCTGCCTTCCTGTGCGCTGGCGGTGCCAACTGCTGCGATCGCGAGAATGGCGATGGCTACGATTCTATTCTTCATGGTCGGTTTTAGGTTACGCGTGCTAGACGCACGTTTCGTGCCGTAAGTTGGCCCTTATTCCGATCGCTTTTTCCTTTTCTTCTCTTTTTTCTTCTTATCGTTCTCAGGTCCAGACCTTTCCGGTGCCTTGCTCACCGCTTCGCTGATCGGTTTTCGCACCAACCCCGGAGCCATCGTGTTCACCGATCCGGCCTTCACCGCCTGCCAGATGAAATTGAAGATCGCGCGGTTCTTCCGGCGCTCCACATCGAAGACACCCTGCCTGTAGCGTTTATCGCCGGGCAGGTTGCTGCTACGCACCAAAGCGTTCCCGAAGAAGTTCTTCAATTTTCCTTCGTGCCATTTCTCGGCAGCGGGCACCAGGTCGATCTTCAGTTCCTCGTAAACAAGGTCCAGCGTTCCGGTGGCCTTCGTCTCATTGCCGTTCATCACCAGGTGAAGTGAATGGATCTTTCCGGCGGTGGCCTTCACGTTCAGCAGATCATCAGTCATGCGGTTGAACACCGAGAAGGGAAGGGAACCCACCGTTGCATCGATCGTGAACGCATCACGCGTAGAGGCCATGGAAGCCTTGTAAAGCATCTTCACCGGTGTGCGATCGTACACGCGGGCGCTTGCCTCGGCTACAAGGTGGCTCGTTGTATCGGCATCGCTGGAATTGTTCACTCCTGTTATGATGCCATTGATATCGGTGAATGACACCATCCCGAATTCAGGGCCCAGCTTGTCCTTTTCATGATACTCCACGCGGCCGTTCCCGAGCAGGACCGTATCCACACGGAGGGAGATCCCGATCTTGCGCACCCCGCTCACCGGAAGATGTTTGTAGATGAATTCACCGTCGCGGATCGTTTTGTCGCGGTAGACCTTCGCCCTTGCTGAATTGATCTCCATCCTGCGCATGTGCAGTTCCTGTTCGCTCATGAAGCGGCGCACATCGATGCCGGTGAAGAGCAACGTATCCACTTCGATATCGAACAGATCGGTCTCCTGTTCCACATGCGCGCCATATTCGTGCTTTCCGTAGCGGGGCACCAGGCGCACCCCTTTCGCCATGGTGGTGCCCAGCGGATGCGCTACCGCAAGATCGGCGATGTTGAGGTCGTAGATCGGCGGCAGTTCGGCGGAAAGATCCCACGCGTGCACCAGCGCAGCGCCGATGTAATAGGTAAGTGTGCCGTTGCGCCATGAGCGAAGATCCAGATCATGTGCGTTGATGTCGAGACCGCCGATGTTGAACGCGGGACGCGTGCCGGAGATGTCGTTCGTGGAGCCATGTGCCGATCGGATGATCAGCGAATCCACGCGGATCAACGAGGGAAGATCGGTCACCTGGCCTTCCTCCACCACGTTCTCGGCGACCTCTTCCTCTACCGGTTTGAAGTAATACTGGATCAATGGACGATCGATCTCGATAAGGTGGAATTTCACATTCCCTTCGGTGAAGAGTTCCCAATAGGAAACGTTGCGCACCTTCAGGATCTCGGCCGTGAAAGTGAGGATCTCCTGCGCATCGCCTGAACGCAGATCGGCCAGTTTCAGCGTATCATATTTCAAGGAGATGCCGATCACATCGATGCTTCCTTCCAGGAGCCGTGCGCGCACCCGATCGATGTTGAACGTGTAGCCTTCGCCCACGATCGAATTCCCGAGCTTCTGCAGGCGATGCTCCACGGCCTGGTCCAACAGGCGCCCGCCGATCCAGGCGATCGCGATCACGATCGGGATCACGAACCACCACCATCTAGGCCTGATCCGGCCTTTTGCGCGGTTCGTATTCATCTTGGATCGGTCTGGATCGGGATCTATGTGGGTCGATCTTATGCTATGCCGATCGATCCAACCGATCGAAATGAGCGATCACCGCCTGGTTGAATTCCGCGGGCCGGTCAACGTTGGTCAGGTGGGCCGCACCATCGATCACCACCAGTTCACTTCCGGCGATCGCTTCATGCATCTCCCTGCTCGTGGCAAGGTCCATCAACCGATCCTCGTTACCCGTGATGATCGTTGCGGGGATCTTCAAGCCGCGCAACCATTCCCTTCGATCGGGCCGCTGTGCCATTCCCCTTGATGCGGCGGCCACGGCTTCCGGGCGTTGCCCGGCCATCATCTTTTCGATCCCATCAGCGATCGCTGGTCTTTCCGCCCGGGTACGATCGGTGAGCATCTTGGAGATCATGCCGCGTGCGATCACGGCCACACCTGGATCGAAGGCCTGTTCGGCCACTTTGTAACGGTTCTGCCTTGCCTCTGCTTCATCCGCGCTGGCTTTTGTGTTGCAAAGGATCAGGCTTCGTACCCGGTCCGGATATCGATCCAGGAACGCCATGGAAACATATCCGCCCATGGAAAGTCCGCAAAGGGTGACCCTTTCGATCCCCGATCGATCGAGAGATCCAAGGATGCCGGATGCATATTCCTCCATGGTCATCACTTCGGGAAGCTTCTGCCTGTCGTTGCCGAAACCGCGCAGGTCGGGCGCCAGCACATGGATGTGATCGGGAAATGCGTTCAGCTGGAATTCCCACACGCGGTGATCATGCGGGAATCCGTGGATCAATACAAGATGATGTCGTTGCTTCATTCCTCGTTCCCTTGCGACACTACGTGGATCTCCTGATCGGCGAATCGCACCACCTGGCCAGCGCGGATCTTGCATGTCTTTCGCAGTTCGGTCCGGCCATCCACTTTCACCAGACCTTGCGCCACGAGCATTTTTCCCGCACCGCCGCTCTGGCAGAACCCTGTGATCTTCAATAGTTGGTTCAATTCCACCATTTCGCCGTTGAGGTGGAAGATGATCGGTGCCATGCGCGCAAGTTAGGTCGGCGCCGATCGATCGGGCTGTCAGCGACGCTTGCTCAGCAGCCAAACGAGGCCCTGGAGCGCGGCCATGCCGAGAATTGTGCGCCGTGCGCGTTTGTTGGTGCGGAAACCCAGCACGAAGGGCGCCGCCCAGGCTGCGATGTTCATGGCTGCGTCCATTTTCAAATGGGTCCTCCACGGCATCGCGTGAAGTATGCCGCCACCGTTGCGGGTGGAAAGTGCACTACCAAGTGCGTAGAGCCCGATCCCCCGGCTTACGGCCGTTGGTACCGAATAACGTGAGAAGCCAAAAAGCCTGGGAGCCACGAACGCTGCCGCGCCCAGCGCATAATCC
>JAEYYE010000297.1 GCA_023430945.1 Bacteroidota bacterium | reverse complement strand
CGGGAGATCCCGGTGAACGATCAGCATCCGTTCGTAATGGTCGGTGGCCCGAAGAAGGCCGAACCGGAAGAACCACGCGAAAGGAACAACCGTCGTCCGCAAGGTAGCGGCCAGCGCAATGGCCAGCGTAACGGACAGGCGCGCACCGATCGGCCACGCAATGATGCGCCACGCTCCGAACGTGCGCGAAATTCTCGGCCCCCAGGTGAAGGCCGAAGCAATGCGGAACGGCAGCACAAGCCTGCAACTTCCAACGTACCACGCCGTGAAGGCGAAGGCCGGAACGGCCAACGTCCAGCCCGCCAGGGCGATCGGCCAAGGCAGCACAACGGCAACAGGCCTGCCCACCAACAAGGTGAACGCGCCCCGCGCCCGGAGCGCCGCGAGGATCGGCAACCTGTGCAGGAGCAACGCACCAATGCTGGAAAACCGGATTACGCAAAGATGACCCGCGAACTTTTCGAGGAAAATTCCAATGAAAGTTCCAAGGAGAAGAAGAAAGCTCCTGAGAAGAAAGGCGTCTTCAGCCGGTTGTTCGGGAAGAAGAGTTGAGGTAGAAGGTTGGATGGTTGAGGTAGTTGAGCAGTTGCGACTTGTTCAACCTACCCGACCATCTCAACTTCACTTGCCAACATTATCTTTGCGGCCCCGCTCACCCCGGTGAGCGTGCATGGTGGATGTAGCTCAGTTGGTTAGAGCGTCGGATTGTGGTTCCGAAGGTCGCCGGTTCAAGCCCGGTCTTCCACCCGAAAGCCCCTGCAAAGGGGCTTTCTCATTTTCCGATCTTCGTGTACACCGATCGTCTGCATTCGGCGCTACTCCGTACTTTGCCGCCATTGGCATGCACATCCTTTTCATCCCGAAATGGTACCCGGGCCGGAGCGATCCGCAATTGGGTGATTTCCTGCGGAAACAGGCGATCGCTGTAGGGCGGTTCGCCAAAGTATCAGTGCTTCACGTATCACCGATCCCAGGTCTTGAAAAACGTGAAGTGCAGGAGCATTCCGAAACGGACGGGATCTGGGAATTGCGTTGCATGTACCGCAGCAGTGGTATCGCGAACGGATCGCTTCGGAAGCTCGTGAACTTCCCGCGTTACTGGCGCGCAGCGATCAAGGGTTTCGATCGGATCGTGAAGGAGCGCGGAATGCCCGATCTGAACCATGTGCATATCCTCGTCCGGCCAGCGTTCCTCGCGTGGCGGCTGAAACAAAGGCATGGCATCCCATTCGTGATCAGCGAGCAGAGCAGCGAATACCTCGACGGAAGTTTCAGCAGGAAAAGCCGGCTCTTCAAACAGTGGAGCCGCTTTCTTTTCGCAAGGGCCTCCGCTGTAATCGCGGTCTCGAAATGGCTGGGTGATGCATTGGTCGCACATCGGCTGATCGATCGGTACGAAGTGGTCCCCAACGTGATCCCAGGACTCGATCGGCCGTTGCCGGCATCAGGCGATCCCGCACACTTCATGGTGGTGGCCGATCTTGTTGATCGCACCAAGAACGTAAGCGGTGTGATCAATGCGCTGGCGAAAGCGAAAGGGCAGATCCACGACATGCTGCTTTCGATCATCGGCGATGGACCCGATCGGAAAATGCTCGAAGAACTTGCGCGATCGCATGGCCTGAACGGCAGGGTACGATTCCTCGGAAGATTGCCGAATTCCGCTGTGCTCGATCATCTGGCCACCACCGGCAACGTGATCATCAACAGCAATTACGAGACCTTCAGCGTGGTAACCGGCGAGGCGCTGGCACAAGGCCGCCCGGTCATCGCCACACGGTGCGGTGGTCCGATCGCCTTCGTGACACCGGAGAACGGTATCCTTATCGAGAAGCAGGATGATGATGCGCTTTCAAAAGCGATGATCGAGTTGGCACGAAGGTCCGATCGGGATCCGGGGAAGATCCGCGCCAGTGTGAGCGAGCGCTTCAGTTATGAGGCCGTGGGTGAAGCGTTCATGAAGATCTACGAACGCGTATTGCATGCATCCTGAAGGCACGCTCCGCGTCGGCATCCTTTGCAATGGGCTCCACTTCCAGCGCTGGCAGGCTGAAGCGATACGACACATCATGTTGGTGCCTGGTGTGCGGATCGAATTGCTGGTGATCGATGTGCGGGAGCGGGATCCGGACTACGTTCCGCCTGAAGCTCCGATCGGCCAGTTCCTGTACCGCCAGTATCGCCAGCGCTTCTTCAAGCCGGGCGCGATGCGGATCGAGGATCTTTCCGAAGAGCTGCATCACATTCCTGCGATCGAATGCATGCCCGAGCGGAAAGGTCATCGCGAATCGTTCGATCGGGAAACGATCGACCGGATCAGGGAGAAGAAGATCGATGTGTTGTTCAGGGCAGGTTTCAACATCCTGAGCGGCGAGATCCTCGATGTTGCGACCTACGGTGTATGGAGCTTCCACCACGGCGATGAAACACAATTCCGTGGTGGGCCGCCGGGTTTCTGGGAGATCATGAAGGGTTCGCCGATCACCGGTGCGATCCTGCAACGGCTCACTGAGAAGCTGGATGGCGGGCTGGTCCTGAAAAAAGGCTGGTTCCAGACGATCGATCACAGCCTGGCGGGAACCGTGGACACCGTGCTGATGCATAGCGCCATCTGGCCGGCCCAGGTGATGCGCGAGATCCTGTCGGGCCGTCCGGAAGCCGCGTCCGGAAAGGCTTCCAGCGAGATCGGGAGGTTGTATACCTATCCCGGGAACATCGCCTTCCTGCGTTCGCTCTTGAAACTGCTGCGCAACAAGATCCGCTTCCATCAACGTGAATTGAACGAACACGAGGAGTGGAACATCGGCGTGCTCTACCAGCCGATCCACGTGCTTCTCGATCATGAGGCAAGCTTCAATGTGCGCTGGCTTCCTTCGCCTTCGCCGGATAATTTCCGCGCCGATCCATTCGGGTATTTCACGGCGGATGGAACCTTGAACGTGTTGTACGAGAAGTACGATCATCGCACCGGCCGCGGTGAGATCTCGCGCGTGCGGCCCAGGAAGGACAGCGTGTTGAAACGATCGCGGGTAATGCTCGCCACCGATCGGCACCTCGCCTATCCTTACGTGATCCAGCGGAACGGTGCCGTTTTCATGGTGCCGGAACAAGCGGCTTCGGGCCGCGTGGACCTTTACCGGATCAATGATGAGAACGACGGATCGGAAGGGGTGGCCACCTTGCTGAACGAGCCGCTCTTCGATCCAACCTTGTTCGAATTCGAAGGGCGCTGGTGGATGTTCGGCACAAAGGCGCCGCTTACGAACGTTTCGCTCCACGCCTATTACAGCGATCGCTTCGAAGGGCCATATCGGCCGCATGCATTGAACCCGATCAAATTCGACATCCGGTCGGCCAGGCCTGCTGGAACACCCTTCATCCATGAAGGAAAGCTCTACCGTCCGGCGCAGGATAGCAGTGTGACCTATGGTGGCCGCATCGCGATCAACGAGATCCTGCGGCTCACGCCCGATCGATTCGAGGAGCGAACGGTGAAATTCCTGGAACCGCTGAAAGGAACGGCCTATGATCAGGGGATCCATACGATCGCCGCGGTGGGCGACATCACATTGGTGGATGGCAAGCGTTACATGACCGTGGCGAAACGAAAAGCCGAAGTGCAGCGACGCAAGTTGGAAAAGCTCAAACGCATCGGCCGGTCATGATCCGTCCCGTGGCCGGCACCATCGCGACACGGGTGATGGTCACGCTGATGAACATCGGCGTGATCATGATAGCCGGTCATCGTGGCGGCGCGGTGATGCTTGGCGACATCAGTCTGGTGGTGCTGGCGATCACCTTCATCATGCTCCTGAACAATGTGGCGGGCGGTGGCGCGATCGTGTTCCTCACCCCGCGCCATCCGCTGCGGAAACTGCTTATACCGGCCTATGCCTGGGCGATCGTTTCGGCAGGATTGGCGTTGCTCGTGGTGACCAATTTTCCATTGGCGCCGGAAGGAACGGCGATCCATGTGGTGATCCTCGCATTGCTGCAGGCCATCTACACGATCCATTTCAATGTATTGCTCGGCAGGGAACGGATCCATGTGATCAACATGCTGCAGATCCTGCAGGCTTTGGTGCTGCTCGCAGCGTTCGCCGTACTGGTGGACCGGAGCGGGTCCGTACATGTGATGAACTATGTGCA
>JAEYYE010000287.1 GCA_023430945.1 Bacteroidota bacterium | reverse complement strand
ATGTCCACCTTGTTCATGAACACCACGATCTTCGGAACGCCTACCTGGCGGCCGAGGAGGATGTGTTCACGGGTCTGTGGCATGGGACCGTCGGTAGCAGCTACCACCAGGATGGCACCGTCCATCTGGGCGGCACCGGTCACCATGTTCTTCACATAGTCGGCGTGGCCAGGGCAGTCAACGTGCGCGTAGTGGCGGTTGGCTGTTTGGTATTCAACGTGCGACGTATTGATCGTGATACCACGCTCCTTTTCCTCGGGCGCGTTATCGATCGAATCGAAGCTGCGGGCTTCGCTCAGGCCCTTATCGGCCAGAACTTTGGTAATTGCCGCGGTCAACGTGGTCTTACCATGGTCCACGTGGCCGATGGTGCCGATGTTGACGTGAGGCTTGGTACGCTGGAATGTCTCCTTTGCCATGTCTGTCGGTCGTTTATTGTGTCCTTAATGAGTCCTTTTCACATCCTTTTCTATCGTACAGGCCATTCCGGAGCCCGGCATGGTATTGCTTATTGCTCATCAATTGAGCCTTTGACGGGAATTGAACCCGTGACCTCTTCCTTACCAAGGAAGTGCTCTACCCCTGAGCTACAAAGGCCTTTGGTCCAACTACCCGGTGAAGGGTCCTTCTGGTGGAGCGGGAGACGAGACTCGAACCCGCGACATTCAGCTTGGAAGGCTGATGCTCTACCAACTGAGCTACTCCCGCCTGTTGCGTTGATCGTGTGTTAGTGGTCCCTTGCTGGCCATTCGTTCAGACGGTAAGGTCTGGCCGATCGGCCGGCGAACGGTGGGGAGAGCAGGATTCGAACCTACGAAGTCGTAAGACAGCAGATTTACAGTCTGCCCCCGTTGGCCACTTGGGTATCTCCCCTGATGGCTATGAGCCAATGGAGGGACTCGAACCCACGACCTGCTGATTACAAGTCAGCTGCTCTACCAGCTGAGCTACATTGGCCTGTACAACGAAAAAAAGAACGTTCCTTCCCACCCCTTTCCTGCCACAAGGGCCGGAATTGGGCCTGCAAATGTAGAAAGAAACCGTTCTCCTACAAACAACAGCGCCACGATCTTTATCGCGGCGCTGTGATACCCTTGACTATCTAAGGGTTGAGTCTTATGTTTTCCGATCAGGAAGCGGCACGGAGCCGCTCTTTCGTACGCACGATCTGGCTCCGAAGTGCTTCAACGGTGGTTATGGTGGCCTCTTCGAACGATCGGCCCTGGCGCTTTGCGAAGAGTTCGCGGCCTGGTACATTCACTTTGATGTCCACGATCTTGTTCTCGTTGTTGGAACCATCCTTTTCCAGCCGCAGGTATACCTCGGCCGCAAGGATATTATCATGGAAAAGCGAAAGCTTCTTCAGTTTCTCGCTGATGAAATCCACGAGTTTCACATCCGCATCGAAGTGAATGGATCGCACTGTCACGTTCATGTCCTTTTCGTTTGAATGGGTTTATGTGTCGAAGCCCTGCCGCCTCCGCGGGGATGCGCCTGGGCATGTACTTTCCTGAGCTTTTCCACCGTGTTGTGGGTGTACACCTGCGTGGCTGCAAGGCTCGCATGGCCGAGCAGTTCCTTCACCGCGTTCAGATCGGCACCATGTTCCAGCATGTGGGTTGCGAAGGTGTGGCGTAGCACGTGCGGACTTCTTTTGGAAGAGGTGGTCACACTACCAAGGTACTGCGTTACGAGCCGTTGTACGGTTCTGCGCGCGATTGGTTCTCCACGATCATCGATCAGCAGGGATCCGTTACGATCGAGATCCCTGGCCACTGTGGAACGCGCCTTCAGAAATTCTCCGATCAGATCCACCAACCGATCGCTCAGTGGAATGATCCGCTCCTTGCTCCTCTTGCCGATCACCCGCAGGGACCTTCCCGGCAGATCCACATCCTGAAGCTTCAAACCCAGAAGTTCCGCGAGCCGCATGCCAGTGCCGTAGAGCGTCTCGATGATCAGGCGATGCAACTGGCCGGTATGGCCATCGGGCCATGCATGATCGGTAAGCAGTTCCCCGATCCGGGTTTCCTCAATGAATTCGGGAAGCCGCTTGGGGGTCTTCGGCGGTTCGATCAACGCGGTAGGCTCGGTGGTGATCGTGCCGGTGAGCCGGGCAAAGCGGAAGAAGCCGCGCAGCGCGCTCAACTTGCGGTTCACCGATCGGGGGCCGATCCCCTCCTCCATCAGCTTCATCATGAAACCCCGAACGATCTTATCGGTGGCGTGCTCAGGAGCATCGAGCCCGAACGATCCGATGAATTCCTGGAATTGGTGAAGATCACGCCTGTAAGCAGCGGTGGTATGGGCGCTGCACCTTTTCTCGTAGGTAAGATGATCCAGGTACCGATCGATGAGCATGTTGGAAAACTACGAGAAAAAAGAAGGCGAAAAGTCCTGATCGGACCTTTCGCCTTCGAACGGAATATGTGAACGGACTATTGCTCGTCCGTCTGCATCTGCAGTTTGTACGCAGCGCGGATGATCTCCTTGCGGCGTGCCACGGAAGGCTTCGTAAAGCTTTGGCGTTTGCGCAGTTGACGCATGGTGCCGGTACGCTCGAACTTCTTCTTGAACTTCTTGAGCGCCTTGTCGATGCTTTCGCCTTCTTTTACCGGGATGATCAGCATTGTGTGTGGTCTACTTTTTCGAAACGGATCGCAAAGATAATGGTGAAGTTGAGAAATGCAAGGCTGAAAGTTGAAGGCTGAAAGTTGAAAGTTGGAGGCTGAAGTTGCAGGTTGGAGGTTGATGAGCCGATCGGGTCGCCTTACTCCAGCTGCTGCCTCAACTTTTTCAACCCTTCCCCTTCAACACGTTCCGGCTGATCACCAGCTTCTGGATCTCGCTGGTGCCTTCTCCGATCGTGCAGAGCTTGCTGTCGCGGTAATACTTCTCCACCGGAAAATCCTTGGTGTAGCCGTAGCCGCCAAAGATCTGCACCGCTTCATTGCTGGCCCATACCGCCACTTCGCTGGCGTAATATTTTGCCATGGCGCTTTGCGTGGTCATCGGCAGGTGGCGGTTCTTCAGATCGGCGGCTTGGAGCGTCAGCAGTTCGGCTGCTTCGATCCGGGTGGCCATGTCGGCGAGCTTGAATGCGATCGCCTGGAAGTTCGCGATCGGTTGCCCGAATTGTTCCCGCTCCTTGGCGTATTTCACACTGGCCTCAAAAGCTCCCTTTGCGATCCCCAAACTCAACGCTGCGATGCTGATCCGCCCACCGTCCAGGATCTTCATCGCTTGCTGGAATCCTTCGCCTTCCTTGCCAAGGATATTCTCCGCCGGAACGCGGCAATCCTCGAAGATCACCTCGGCGGTTTCGCTTGCCCGCATACCAAGCTTGTTCTCTTTCTTGCCGGCTTTCAATCCAGGTGTGCCGCGTTCGATCACGAACGCTGTCATTCCTTTCGTATCGAGCAATTCGCCTGTGCGCACGATCGCCACCACTACATCGCTGCTCTTGCCGTGGGTGATCCAGCTTTTGGTGCCGTTCAAGATCCATTCATTGCCTTCCTTTCGTGCGGTGCATTTCATGCGCATCGCATCGCTGCCGGTGTTGGGCTCAGTGAGCGCCCACGCCCCCAGCCATTCACCCGAAGCCAGTTTTGGCAGCCACTTCTTCTTTTGTTCTTCGCTCCCGAACTGAAGGATGTGGCCAGTGCATAGGCTATTGTGCGCCGCCACGCTTAATCCAACGCTTCCGCAGATCTTGGCCACTTCCACGATCGTGGAGATGTATTCGAAGTAACCCAGGCCTGCACCGCCGAATTTCTCGGGAACCAGTACGCCAAGCATCCCCGCAGGACCGAAGTGGTTCTTGAAAAGGTCGATCGGCATGTGTTGCGTCTCATCCCAATCCATCACATTGGGGCGCAGTTCGCGTTCGCACAGATCACGCACGGCCTGCGCGATCATCGTCTGGTTCTCGGTGGTAGCAAATTCCATTCTCTTCTGTTCGATAGCTCCTTCATTTCCTTGAAAGGGCGCGCGAATTTAGGGCTTCTGTTCCAGCAAAAGAGTGCCGAGCCAGCATCTGAAAGCAGAACGATCGGCGCATAGGCCGATCGTTCCAGGTCCGATCCGTTGAGATCTCTAATGGATCAAGGTCACATGGCCGAGGTATTCACGCCTGGCCTGTGTTTCATGTATCTCGAAAGTGATGCGATAAGCGTACACATCGCTCTTCAATACTTCACCGCCGTTGCCGAAACCACCGTT
>JAEYYE010000281.1 GCA_023430945.1 Bacteroidota bacterium | reverse complement strand
ATGTCATTGTTCGAAGACATAAAGGAGATCCTTCAGGAACTGGCCGTGGACCTGGAGAAGGAGATCATTCAGGAGGATAAACGGATCGCGGTCGGCTTCACCGATAAGAGCAGCACTTCATGCGAATTGAAAGTGGCCGGGGATGTGATCGTGTTCCACATGCATACGAATGTGTTCCGCATCGATCGGGACAATGATCTGTGGAAATCGGACTATTTGAAAGAGGACGAATTGCGCGGGTTCTTCGGCGTGGTGAACATCTACAACTTCCTGAGCGATTCGTTCAAATACAATCGCGATCGGGATCTGGGCTACCTTATCGCAAGGCTGTTCCTGAACAAGGAAGGCCATTTCTTCCTGCAGGGCAAGAAGGAACTCGGGAAGCTCTACAAGGATCTCGGAAGCAATGTGATGGAGAAGGAAAAGTTGCGCGAGATCCTTCTTTCCGTGATCACATATGTGCTGGAATTCGATCTGCTGGCGCCGCCCTACGATCAGGTGAACCAGGTGACCGTGAGCGAGATGCACGAGTTGAACGCCCCGCACCTGAGCACTGGAAAGCGCCTCGGATTCCGATCGCAGAACACCTTCGAGCCTAGATGATCGATACGGGGTTGTGCAGATCGGAACTGTGTTCTTACATTTGCCGTCCCTTAACCGGGACCCGCAAGGGTTGAGTTATGAATGGCCCGTTCGTCTAGGGGTTAGGACGCGTCCCTTTCACGGATGAAACAGGGGTTCGATTCCCCTACGGGCTACAAGACCCGCCGAGCGATCGGCGGGTCTTTTTATTCTTACACCACCTCAAAGGGCTTCTTTCCTTCCAGACTTTCCTTGATCACCACGTCGAAACCGACCGGCAGGATCGGTGAATCCAGGATCGCGCAATAGCGGATGAAGGGGTCGATCGAATGATCCTGTTTGCCCAATTCCATCGCCGCCACATCCTTCCGGGTTATCCCGGCCATGGAAGCGGCAGCTTCCTGGGTGAGTTTCTTGGCCATTCTACGGCGCTTCAATTCCGCGCCGATCTGTTTTCGCTGTTTCTCCACGTTCGCTGCTGTAAGCTTCCTTCCTTTCATGACCGATCGTGTAGCATTGGTAACGATCACGGGGGCTCCTGCCCCCGCGATCATCCCTACAGGTAGGCTTATTTGCTTGCGTTCGAACGATTGGATCCATTGCCCTTTGAGCCTTCCATCTTCTTCTTTCTCCGCTGGTAGGCCTGTTCATGTGGCTGCTGGCTTATGCGTTTCGCATCTGCTCCTTTTTTGTTCGGATCGTCCGCCATGGCTTTTCAATTTGGAAAGTCGATCTCAGATCCAGTGCCAGCGCCATCGTCGATCAACCGATCGATGTTCCAAAGCGGCGGGCCCCACCGCCAATGCCTCCGATCCACGAAGTATCTTCGCGCCCGCGCCACGGAAAGCGCGCAGTGTGAACACATCACGTCGTTCAACGTATACAACACATCCCAGCCAAGCATGGTGAATATCCTCCGGCGAACAGTTCCATTCCTTCTGATCGCGATACTGTTGGGCTCTTGCGTTGGCCGCCGCAGCATCAACTACCTGCACGATCGCTCATTGAGCACCGACGCGAGCAAGCTGTTCGATAACAAGAAGTTCGAGTACCGCATACAGGTGAACGATGTGCTTTCGATCCGTGTGATGGGGCTCGATGATGCCACGCACCGCTTCTTCAACATCGAAGGACAGAACAATTTCCAGGGTTTCAACGATGCCGCGCTCTATGTGAACGGGTTCAGCGTTGACAAGAACGGCAACGTGCAATTGCCCACCGTAGGTAAGATCAAGGTTCAGGGGCTCACCGTGGGTGAAGCGCAGGAGCTGGTGCAGCGGAAGATCAACGAATATTTCACCAATGCAACGGTGATCCTGAAGATGGTGAGCTTTCGCGTGAGCGTGCTGGGCGATGTGGAGCGGCCCGGGGCGTTCTTCGTGTACCACAACCAGATCACCATCCTGGAGGCGCTCGCAATGGCGGGCGGCCCGGGCGAATTCGCGGACAAGACCCATGTGACCCTGATGCGCCAGAGCGATCGCGGAGTTCAGGCTATCTATATCGATCTGTCCAATACCAGCGTTCTAAGCTCTGAATATTACTACCTGCTGCCGAACGACGCCGTATATGTACCAACGTTGGGCGCGCGCGCCAGCCGCCTCAACCTCGATGTGCTGGTGATCATCCTGTCGGTCCTGAGCACTGCAGGCGTGATATTCACCATAGTACAGAACCAGCAATAAGATGAGCGCAGGCAACTCGAACGAGACCATCGATCTCCGCAGCATATTCCGCAAGCTGCTGGCGAAGTGGTGGCTTTTCGGGATCACGATCGCGCTGGCCCTTGGGGCCGGCGTGGCATACATAAAGACCACCCCGAAAAGCTACCATGTGCAGGCCGTGCTCCTCATGAGCGAACGCGGAAGGAACGTTTTCGGAAGCGGGAGTGAGGAGTTCCTGAAGGGTAGTTCCTTCTTCAACAGCCAGAGCGACATCGAGGATCAGGTGGCGGTGCTCACTTCGGTGAGCAACATGACCAAGGCGCTCAAACGCCTCGATTTCGGGATCACCTATTACGAGCGCAAGAATTTCATGACCACGGAGAAGTACGAGTATCCTCCCTTCCACGTGAAGCTCGATACCGTTGCGATCCAGGTTCACAACGTGCCCATCTACGTGGAAGTGGATCGTGAGGCCGGAACATATCGTGTGACCGCAAAGGCGAAATACGCCCGCCACTACAACCTGCAGAAACAGACCGAACTGGAATCGTTCTACACGGACTACAACATCGATAGAACGATGAAGATCGGCGAGCCGTTCTCCGATCAGGGCCTCAGTTTCCAGATCGAATTCCCGGCCGATCGCACCTACAGCAAGAAGAAGCAGTCCTTCTTCGTGATCAACAGCCTCGATGGTTTGATCGCGAGCTACCGTGCGCGCACACAGGCCGCACCGATCAGCGATGAGAGCAGCATCGTGGTGCTTTCCACCTCGGGTGAAGTGATCGAGAAGGAAAGGCTCTTCCTGAACAAGCTTCTTGAGACCTACATTGAAGGTGAGTTGTACCGCCGGAACCAGAAGGGGATCCGAACGATCAACTTCATCGATGGACAGATCGGCGTGGTTTCGGATTCGCTCCAGAAGGTGGAATCGTCCATGGAACAATTCCGCGGTGCGAGCGGTGGCATGATGAGCGCTTCCACCACGAGTGATGCGCTATTCCAGGAACGCAGCCGCCTGGAGGATGAACGTTCGCTATTGCAACGGCGCCGGCAATATTGCAGTGCCATCCTGGACAAAGTGCGCAGTTCGAGCGATATGCGCAACGTGCCTGCCCCAAGCTCATCCGGGATCGATGATCCGGTGTTGAACAACCTGGTGCTGGAGATCACGAAACTTTCCGCCGATCTGGCCGCACAGAACGTTACCACGGGAGCCCGTACCAATCCTGCCGTGATCACCATGGAAAGGCGGCGCCGCAACCTGATCTCCTCACTGGAGGAGACCGCTGAAAGTCTCGTTGAGCAGGCGGATATCAGCCTGGCCGAAGTGAACAGGAGGCTTTCAAGGTTGAGCTACGAGTTCAACCAGTTGCCGGAGAACGAACGGCAACTCGGCAACATCGAACGGAAGTTCCAGCTGAGCGAGAACCTGTACAATTACCTGATGGAAAAGCGCGCGGAGGCCGGTATCGCGATCGCTTCCGATCAGCTGGACAAGTACGTGATCGATGAAGCCCGCGTATCCACCACCACGCCGGTGGAGCCGGACAAGAAAGTGATCCTCGGTGGTGCGTTCATGATCGGGCTGTTGCTTCCGATGGGTTTCATTCTGGTTAAGGATTTCTTCAACGATACGGTCGTCGACCTGGACCAGCTGAACCGCATCTCACCGATCCCGGTCCTTTCCACCGTGCCCACCTCGAAACGCAAGCGGATCCTACCGGAAGAACCGAAATCGCTGCTCGCGGAATCGTTCCGAACAGCCCGCATCAACCTTCAGTACCTGAACGTACATTCCGGAAAACAGGTGGTCGGTTTCACCTCTTCCACCAGTGGTGAGGGCAAGACCTTCTGCGCGATCAACATGGCCACGGTCATCGCATTGAGCGGAAAGCGCACGTTGCTGCTTGATGCCGACATGCGCAGGCCGCGACTGGCGGAAACGATGAACGTGACCGAAGGCGCTGGCCTGAGCACGCACCTGATCGGTGAATGCACGATCGATGAGATGATCCGCCGTAGTGATGTGCAGGGACTTGATCTGATCACCGCCGGGCCCATTCCACCGAATCCGTTGGAACTGGTGGAGCTCGAGCGCATGGAACTTCTCTTCAAGGAATTGCGATCGAGGTACGATCACATCGTTGTGGACGCCTCGCCCATGGGGCTTGTGAGCGAATATGTGATCCTCATGCGGCATGTTGACATCACCCTTTACGTGGTGCGCCAGGGCTTCACGAAGCGTGGTGCCCTTCGCCTGGTGAACGAGATGTTCGAAGAGAAGAAGGTCCGCTCGATCAATCTGTTGCTCAATGATGTGAAGAGGCGCGACGGATATGGTGAAGGCTACGGCTATTACACCAAGTAGCCGATCGCGTAGATGCTGGGCAACAACGCCGGTTTCCGAAAATACCTTACCAACACTTCATGGCTCTTTCTTGAGCGTGTGGTGCGCCTTGCCGTTGTGCTGGGCACAGGCATACTCGTAGCACGCTACCTGGGTCCGGAACTTTTCGGCCAGCTCAATTATGCCACAGGTTTCGTAGGTCTCTTCTTCGCCCTCACCACCATGGGGCTCGATGAGATCATCGTGCGCGATCTGGTGAAACATCCCGAGAAACGCGATGAATTGCTCGGTACCTCGGCCGTGATCAAGCTGATCGGATCGTTCCTTCTGGTAGTGCTTGTGCTCATCTCAACGCTGGTGCGCGAAATGTCCTCCCTGAGCGCGATGCTGGTGATGGTGATCGCCGTGGCCGAATTGCTGCGGCCGCTCGCGGTGATCGATTGGTATTTCATGGCGAACGTGCGCTCGCGCGAAACGGTGATCGTGCAGATGGCGCAGGTGTTCATCAGCGCGGCGTTCAAGATCGCGATGGTGTTGGTGGAGGCGCCGCTGATCTATTTCGCCTGGGTTTATGTTCTGGAGACCGCGGCGCTCTCGATCGGTTACGCGATCATGTATTCCCGCGCCGGCGCGAGCATCCGCGCCTGGCGCTATACGCGGTCCATGGCAGGCCACCTCATGGGCCAGTCCTGGCCGTTGATAATCTATGGAATGGCGCTCTACGTGCAGGCGAAGATCGATCAGGTGATGATCTTCGATGTGTTGAAGGATCGCGTGGGGGAGGCCGCCGCGAATGAGGAGGTAGGCCAGTATTCCAACGCGCTGAAGATGATCGAGGCGCTGGGTTTCCTGCCTGTGATCGTCCAGAAGTCACTGGCGCCCGCGATCACACGGGCGCGTGCGCAAAGCATGGATCTTTATGCCGATCGCTTGTTGAACCAGTACAGGTTGATGTTCCTGATGTTCCTGGTCACGGCAGTTCCGCTTTTCTTCACTGCGGAACCGATCATGGTATTCCTGTACGGTGAGGAGTACCGGGCCTCCGGATTCCTGCTCTCGCTTTTTTCGATCCGCCTCTTCTTCACCAACATGGGCATGGGCAAGGCGAGCTTCATCACCAATGAAAGTCTCTTCAAGTATTCGTTGTTCACGGCGGTGGTGGGCGCGGTGCTGAACATCACCATGAATTATTTCCTGATCCCTGAGCACAAGGCGATCGGCGCGATCTGGGCCACGATCGGATCGTTCGCGGTGAGCATCTTCCTGGTCGATCTGCTGTTCAAGAGCACGCGCCCGAATTTCAAATGGATGATGCAGGGGATCTTCACGTTCTGGCGGATCAACAAGGTCTCGTAGTGTCGATGATCAGGTACGCATTCGCTCCGATCCCACGATCACTGCGCACGATAGGTGCCTGGGCCGGTGTGGATATATTCGCCTTCAACTGCGGAATGTGCCCTGCCGTTGACATATCTCGCGGATCGTGCATTGCGATCGGCAACAGCCAAGCCTTCCCGCAGTGATCCGCAAGACCACGGTCATCAACAACCTGTTCCTGTTGGGGATGATCGCCTCGGGGATCGGCTCGTACCTGATCCCCAAGCAATACACGGTCGGCATCATCACCACGATCCTTCCGCACCTGGCGATCCTGGGGTTCTATGGTATCGATCTTATATACCGCGGCAGGGTGGTGCCCATGGTGAACCGCGTGTACTGGATCGGCATGCTCTTCATCGTTTCATTGATAGCCAGCATGTGGGTGGCGCTGGGCAAGGGGCTGCCGGGCCTGAGCACGGTGAACGTGCTTGCGATCAGCCTTCAGTTCATCGTGCCATTCAATGCCGCAGTGGTGTTGCAGGTGTACAATCGCAACAACGATGATTTCAGCCTGGCGCGATTGCTCTTCCAGGGATTGGTGATCCTCATGGTGGTGAATTTCATCGGGTACGGAGCAGGCCTTACCAACCGGTTGCACGGCTTCCCCGGAAGGATCAACCTGCCGTTCACGATGGGGATCTACAGCACCGCGCACCTGGTGGCATTCCTCAACCTGGTCCTGCTGTTCTACATACGCGATCCGGTGAAACGGCCTGGCCGCTTCTTCCTCATGTCCGGGCTTTTCATGGCGAACATGGCGATCATGATCAGCGCCAACAGCCGGCTTTCCCTCATGATCTTCATGGTTCTTTTGATCCTGTTCATCTTCCAGTTGATCAAGGCCGCGAAAGGCATCTTCGTGGTCTCCCTCTTCATCATGCCACTGATGATGAGCTTCTCGCTGTTGATCTACGAGATCATTTCGATCCCTGTGATCGCCGAGCTGATGGGTGGTCGGGTGGATAAGGAGGATGTGACCACCTTCAATGGGCGCACATACATATGGGAGGCGGCCTGGGACTGGTTCATGAACGATCGCACAGGATTGATCTTCGGCAACGGTTACCGCGGCCAGTATTCCATACGCATGCTCGATTTCGTGGCGAAGCTCTGGGGTGAGAAGGATAGCTTCAACCTGCATATGCACAGCACGTTCCTGGAGATACTCATGGACCAGGGCCTGGTGGGCTATACGCTCTTCGTTCTCTGCATGTGGCATGCCTTCAAATTCTACCGCAGGCATTACCAGTTGCGCACCATTGAAGCGCCGCTCTTCGCAGGTGTGGTGTACCTGCTCTTCATCTGGCAGATCGACATCTTCGTTTACGGCATCGATCAGGGAAATCCGCTTTTTTTCACCGTGCTTTCCGCCGCTGCGATAGATCAAAAGTTCGTGAAGCGCCGTATAAGGTCGATTGATGGAAGTTACATGCAACCTGCGCCAGCCACATGAACCCAGCATCGGGCGGTAAACGGGAAAGGGGCATCGCGCCACAGCGCCAGGGGACCGATACGTTGGTGAGCATCGTAACGGTGGTCTACAATGGCGTGGCCACGCTGGAAAGAACGATCCGAAGTGTGTTGGAGCAGGACCATCCGAACATCGAATACATCATCGTTGACGGTGGAAGCACCGATGGCACGATCGATCTGCTCCGCCGTTACGATGATCGCCTGGATCTATGGACCACAGGAAAGGACAAGGGCATCTACGATGCGATGAACAAGGGGATCGCCCTGTGCACCGGCGACTGGGTGGCCCTGATCAATGCAGACGATTGGTATGAACCCGGCGCGGTGAAGCAGGCGATGATGGCTGTGCGCGACAGGCCGGGGATCAACATCGTGCATGGTGACATCTGGCTTCATTATCCCAACGGGCAACGTACGTTGAAGAAGGCGCGCAGTTCGGGATTCCTGCTGAAATATTGGGAAATGGTGATGAACCATCCGAGCTTCTTCGTGCGCCGGAAGTTCTACGAGGGAAGGCCGTTCGATGCGAAGTTGAAGGTGAGCGCCGATCATAAATGGACGTATGATGCGTACCGGCTTTCGCCTGCGATGTTCCTCTACCTACCCAAACCGATCGCGAACTTCACCGTGGGTGGTGCGAGCATGAGCGTTCCCCTGCGCAAGGTGCTCGCAGAAGGAAGGCGCGTGAGCCGTGATCTTGGCATGGGACCGATCGATATGTTCGTGGGATTGCTCGTGCGCACGGTGCTTTATCCGGTGCAGCACCTGAAACTCTGGATCAACCAATACATCCTCTCGAAGTAGCGATCCATGGCCAGCCCGTTCAACATATTCCAGGATCTCAAGGCGAATTCGAACAACCCGAAAGGCTTGCTCGTGATGCTGCTCTTCAGGATCGCACACCTGCTGCGGCTCAACATCGTCACGTTCATCCTTTTTCTGCCGTACTTCATCTTCTACCGCATTCTGGTGGAATGGTTCCTGTGCATCGAACTTCCCTGGAAAACGCGGATAGGCCCCGGTTTCCGCATCGATCACGGACAGGCGCTGGTGATAAACGACCATACGGTGTTCGGCAGCGATTGCACGGTGCGCAACAGCACCACCATTGGCAACAAACGCGCGAAGGATGGTTCCTATACCGCCTCACCGATCTTCGGTGATCGGGTGAACATCGGGGCGAACGCCGTGGTGATCGGACCGGTCCGTATCGGCAACGATGTCACGATCGGTGCGGGTGCCGTGGTGTTCCGCGATATTCCTGATGGGCACATCGCGGTGGGCAATCCGGCGCGGTCGATACCGCCAAAAGCCTAGAACGGGATCCTCCGTTTATCGATCATTCCGGAGATCTTCTTCACACCGGCGGACCAATTGAGGTTCTCTTCGAAGAACTGCCGCGCGTTCATCGCGGCCTTCTCGTAGGCCTCGCGATCGTTCCAAAGCGCAGCGATCCCGGCAGCGATCGTTCCTGCGCTCGTGCCGAGCGGATAAAGGAGGCCGTTGGTCCCATGCCTTACCGCCGATGATACGCCGCCCACATCACACGCGATCGAAGGAATGCCATAGACGGACGCTTCACAATAGACCATGCCGAAACATTCCGCCTTGGAAAGCACCACCAGGAAATGCGATCGCGCAAGCTCACGCCTGATCAGTTCATCGTGCTCAGGTATCTTCTTGTCCAACATGCCAAGTACGGTGATCCCTGTGCGATCGGCGATATCGGGTTCGTTGCCGATCACCGTAAGGCGGCTGCTTATGCCGAGCTTGCGCAATGCATGATGCACCTCGACCACCAGCGGACCCTGCTTGCGTTCCCAATCATAGCCGATGAACAGGAGCCTGCAATGTTCCCTTTCCCTGTCCATTATGAAGCGATGCACGCTTTCGCGATCGGGTGGCCTGGAGATGTTGGGCCCGAAGGGGATCACGTGCACCTTCGCGGGATCCGCGCCATGGTCCTCAATGGCCGATCGGGCCGCCCAATCACTGGAATAGATCGCCAGCTCGGCCCGCTCCAACGCGAGCGTTTCGAAGAACGATCCGTTCCGTACGGTGATCTTGCTGAGCTTCGAGAATTCAGGATAGAATCCCAGCATACCGGTGAAGGTGGCATCGGTCCAGAATGCCATGGGACATTTCACTTCTATGAAGGGAAGTGGCAGTGAGCTCGATGAGAGCAGCAGGTCCGGTTCGATCCCTTTCAACTGCTCGTTCACAGAAGCGGCGAGCTGCCGGATAACCAATTCCTGCCGTTCGCTCTGGAAACGTTTTCCGGCGATGCGGTAGATCCCCTGGATCGCTTTCCAAAGAAGGGGATTGTCCGGCCCGGAAGGTTTGATGCGGATCACCGTGTGGCCCGCCTCTTCCAGCGCCCGCACCATGCTGTTCGCGGTGGCGGGCCAGCTTCCATCTTCCTTTAGACCGGTGAACGCCACGAATGCGATCACCAGCCGGTCGCGAGTTGCTGTCATGGAAGCTGTTGCGGCAAATCTAGCTGGAGAGGCATTTTCCGCCGGAACACTTTCACGTTATTCCGATCTACTATTCAACAACGATCCGTTGATCTCTTGAACCATTTGTGGAGATCGCGCGCAACAGGTAGATCCCGGGAGGCAATGCGCTTGAGACCTCGAATTCCCTGGTCCCGGCATCGAGCTGCCGGCCGATCACCTCACGGCCGTTCACATCGATCAAGCTCATGTGCGTGTCGGTGGTAAAAGGTTCCTGCGACCACAAGCTCGATCCGGCCTTTACGGGATTGGGATGGAAGATACCCGCTGAAGCCTTTTGGGCGATCTCTTCTTCAACCGCCGTCGTAAGCGCACAGGTCTCATCGGCCTCCTTCTGCAACACCACCGAGCCGAACGCTGGCAGGGTGATGCTTTCCGATACAGTGGAACCGTTCACCAGGCTCCAGCACCCATCGAGGCCAAAGGATTGTGATGTGTTCTGATCGTTGTAGAGAAGGATGTGCCGCTCGTAGGGATCCACTTGCTGCACTTCCACTTTCTCCAGGCGGATGTTGTCGATCCAATACCTGCTCTCGGTGAAATGGTTGTTGAATTGGATCTGCGCCGGTTCCGATACCGTGCTCTTGAAGATGATGGACATGTCCCGCCGCTCATTGCTGAACGGGATGGAACGGCGGTACATCGGATAGGGCGTCTGCAATTGCGACTGGTTCTTTACTTCGGCGGTGAGCGTTCCCTGCATGTTGCTCTGCAGGCTGAAGTCCAATCGATAATAGTCGTCCGTGTGCAGATCCACCATGGACACCTGGTTCAGGAAGAACGTATCGTAGCTCGTATTGTCAGTGAAGTTCACTTTCATCGCACCATTGTCCAGGTAGGTCGCATCCTGTGTTACCTGTGCCTGGGTTGGCCAGCCGGCCCAGCCGCTCACGTTGTAATCGAAATCGCCATTGGTGATCTGGTTCGATCCAAGCACGTTCACCACTTCGAATTCGCTCAAACGCAGTTGACTTCTGGTGGATCCGGCATCTTCGTTGAAACCGGTCTGCCAGCCTTCGAGCGTATAGTATTTCGTGGTGCCCGCCTGCGAGTTCATGATCATGAAGTTGAGCTCGTTGTAGGGATTGAAGTATTTGTTGTTGCTGAACGAGCCGAAATCCACCGGGTTCGGCGAATAGACATGGAACTGGCGCAAGCACAGCTGTGATGGCCGCACGCTGTACAGCACGTTGCCACTATAAACACCATTGTACGCAGGCACATGGTATGGTTGTGTGGCGCCCGGACCGTTGTAGTTGGAGAAATCCGAAAGGCTCATCTGCACATTGTTGTCGAACAGCACATTGTCCTTGATCTGGTTGCCGCTGGATACCATGGTATGGTCAACGTGTATGCCTGCGCCATTACAACGTGCCACGGTGTTGCGCTGAACGGTGGTGTTCTTGATGGAGGTGTTGCCGAAATAGATCCCGAAGCAGATCGGGTAATAGGAGATATGGCTGGTCGCCACGCTTTCCAGATCGCCTGTCATGTCAAGTACGATGTTGTCGCGGATCACCATGCCATCGGCATTGTCGAAACTGATCCCGGCACCATCGTTCAGGATCGATGTGGCGTTGAGCACCACGTTCTTTTCAACCAGCGTGTTCCCCTTCAGGTCCATACCGATGTAGCCGATATTGTTGAAGCGGTTGCCGCGCACGGTCGTTCCCTGGCCGGTGGCGTTCAGGCCCCAATAACCCCACATGTTCTCACCCATGCCCGGTTCGATCGCGATATCGGTGAACACATTGTTCTCGATCAGGGCGTTCGAATCATAGATGTTCATTCCCGATCCGAACGTGTGGTGGATCGTGTTGTTCGTGAACTGGTTGTTGTCGCCGGAACTCACAACGCCATTGAAGGCATGTTGGATCGAACAATTCGTCACTATCACATTGTTGGCGCCTTCAATGCTGATCGCCCGGCTCGTCTGGCCCTGCAGTTTCAGGTCCTGGATCCGTATGTGCGTGCGCTGCCAGGCCGCTACTACGCCCTTGTCGTGGATCGATGCATGGATCACATGGCCGTTCGGATCGGAACCGTCGGGCATCCACAGGTAAAGCTGGCCGGTGGCGGCATCGTGGCACCACTCGCCTGCCATGTCCAGTTCCGAGAGTTTTCCTTCCAGGAAGAATCCCCAATCATCATTCGCCAGGTTCACATGCACCGGCTCGAAGTTGATCTGCCCGTTGCTCGATGAGGTGATCAGGCTCCGATCATAGCTCCAGTTGGTGGTGCGTACGATCACGGCGCCACCTGTCCAATGTCCGTTGGCCTGGCCTAATGAAGGTGAGTTGATCTGTGTGGTGCTTCCGGAAACATTGCGCAACCAACCCTGGTTCGGATAGCGCGCAAGCTTCATCGGCGTGTTGTTCACGAACACGTATTTGGGCGCAGTGCTGAAGGGCGCGCGCCAGATGTTGCCTTCATGGGGCACCCAGTTGGTGACACGCTCGCCGCCTGAGATCACAGGAAGATCGCCGGTACCGTACGCACCCACCACGATCGGCGAAGCGCTCGATCCCGAAACGTTGATCTCCAATTTGCCCGGATAGGTTCCACCCCGTTCGAACAGGATCTGGTCACCGGGCTGAATCTGGTAGATGTGTTGCATCACCTGGGCGATCGTACGCCAGGGTTGCGCCTGCGAGGTGCCGCTGTTGCTGTCATCACCGGTGGGTGAGATGTAATAGGTGGCCGCGCTTGTGGTGAGCGCGCTCACCAGGAAGGCGATCGCGATGGCTATGCGTACCAGTGTGTTCATTTTCGCTTGCATTGGAACACGTTGTACCCGTTCTTGCAAGCGTGGGTTTCAAGCTTTGGCGTGGTATTTCGATGGATCCCGGCTCAAAACCTCCTGGAAGGACTTGTTCCTTCGATGAAAGGGATAGCCGATCGATCCGGTCCACCCGCGATCGTTGATCGATCGCAAAGTCATCTGACATTCTCGCGGAACTGCCGGGATACTTTCGCGGCGTGCCAGAACCTTACCGGATCCTAGTTGTGGGGCAAACGCCGCCGCCGTTCGGCGGCCAGGCCGTGATGATCGAGAAATTGCTCCATGGCAGATATACCCGGATCAGGCTTTTCCATGTGCGGCTCGCCTTCTCGGAGGATATGGAAAGTGTGGGCCGATTCGCTTTCCGGAAGGTGCTCATCCTGTTCAGTACCATTCTCAAGATCTGGATCGCGCGCTTCCGGTACCGGACACCGGCGATCTACTATCCGCCCAGCGGCCCTAACAAGGTGCCGGTATTGCGTGATATCGTTCTGCTCTGTTGCACGCGTTGGGCGTTCCGGCATGTGATCTTCCATTTCCATGCGGGCGGCGTTTCCACGTTCGAAGATCGTCTGCCACCGATCCTACGGCCTTTCTTCAGGCTTGCGTACCGCCGGCCTTCGCTCGCGATCCGCACGGCAGCACAGAATCCCGACGATGGATCGGCACTGAAAGCCAGAAAAAGCGTGGTGATCCCCAATGGGATCGAGGATATGCGTGGTAATGTCCAGGAGCGTTCGGCCGCTCCTGGTGGGCCGATCACCATTCTGTTCACCGGCGTGCTCATCCCAAGCAAGGGAGTGAAAGTGCTGATCAACGCATTCCGGATCCTTATCGATCGGGGCATCGATGCGAAACTGCAATTGATGGGTAAA
>JAEYYE010000274.1 GCA_023430945.1 Bacteroidota bacterium | reverse complement strand
ATCCGGCACCATCCGCCACAGTACCGCACCGTTCATCATAAGCGACCGACCCAGCCGACGGGTGCGGGTATTTTTGTTCATTCCGTGATCGCCGCGGAAAGAGAACATTCACGCCATGCGCACATTGATCCTTGCCCTCGGCCTTCTTCCGGCCCTGCTCCACGCGCAACAGCAATGGACGTTGCAGCAGTGCATCGCGCGCGCTGAAGAGAAGAACCTGAACGTGCTGAACGCGACGCTCGAGATGGAACTGGCCGACCGATCGGAACGGACCGCCTGGTGGGGCCTTGCACCCGACCTGAACGGCGTGGCTACGCACGGTTATAATTACGGCCGCGTGGTGGACCGGTTCACCAATACGTTCGCCACCGATCAGGTGCAGACGAACAATTTCTTCCTCAGCAGCAACATCGATCTGTTCGGTGGAATGCGGAAGCAGAATACGATAAAACAGTCGAAGATCGATCTGAAGGCCGCCGATCAAGGATTGCAGACCGCGCGAAACGAGGTACGACTGGAAGTGGTGCAGGCTTTCCTTGATGTGCTGGGCCTTAGCGAACGGATCGGTGCCACGGAAACCCAGATCGCGAACACGCGTGAACAATTGCGGCTCACGCAGGAACTGGTCGATGCCGGAAGGCTCGCACGTGCGGAATACCTGAGCATCGATGCGCAGCTGGCACAGGAGGAAGCGACATTGACCGATCTGCAGAACCAGCAGGAACAGCGCATGCTCGCGCTTGGCCGCGCCATGCAATTGGAACCGCAGGAAATGCTCACGTTCGATATCGTTGCACCACCGATCACCGATCTGCAGATCACGGAGCCGGCAGCTTCGACCGATCAGGTGTTGGAGAACGTTTTGCGCACCAATCCGGGCTATCAGCAGGCGCAACTGCAGGTGGAAAGTGCGGAGATGGCTGTTTCGATCGCGCGGGCGGGAACGCTTCCTTCGCTCTCGCTGCAGGGATCGCTCGGCACCGGTTACAGCGGGCGAAATTTCCAACAGGTGGGCGAGCCGGTGCTATCGGGCACGGTTCCGATCGGCGCAACGGAATCGGGCGAGATCGTGTACAGCCCGGATTTCAGCATCAACACTGCGCTGGTGCCTTTCGGCGATCAGCTGGACCAGAACTTCAACCAATCGTTGATCTTCTCGCTGCAGATCCCGTTGTTCAACCAGATGAACAATCGTTTCGCGATCGATCAGGCCCGCATCCGATCGGAACAGACACGCAACAACATGGTCTCGATCCGTAACGATATGCAGCGATCGGTGCTCGATGCGATCGTGATGCAGCGATCGGCGTATCGCAATTTCAATGCAGCGAGTCGCGCGGTGGAAGCCGGTGAATTGGCGCTGGAATATGCGCAGGAACGCTTCACCCAGGGCGTGATCACTTCGCTGGAATTCAACACCGCGAAAACGAACCTGAACCGATCCACCGCCGATCTGATCAACGCGAAGTACCAATACCTCATGGCCACGAAATACCTGGATATCCTGCAGGGGATCCCGGTAACGCTCTGATCGATGCCGATCGTACTGGCCATAGAGACCGCAACGAAACTCTGTAGTGTTGCCGTAGGCCGCGATGGAGATCTGCTTGCCTTGCGCGAAGATCAAAGCGAGCGGCTTTCCCACGCTGAAAAGGTGAACCTGTTCGCCGGTGAAGTTCTTGCTGAAGCAGGACTTTCCTTCACTGACATCGATGCGATCGCAGTGGGGATCGGCCCGGGATCGTACACAGGTTCGCGTATCGGCGTTTCCGCTGCAAAGGGTTGGAGCTACGCGTTGAACATCCCCATCATCGGGATCACTACGCTGAGAACGCTTGTGGAAGGAGCGCTTGCCTCGGGGATCGCTGGCGCGAAGGAACTCTGGCCAATGATCGATGCACGCCGGATGGAAGTGTTCACGCAGCCGTTTTCCGCCAAAGGAAAGATCCTCGGAGCGATGGAACCTGTGATCATCGATCAGGCCTGGATCGCACAACGGCCTGCGGGCACGATCGTATTCGGTGATGGCGCGGACAAGGCCGTGGAATTCTGGAATCCAAACAATACGATCGTTCATCTGCCACAGATCACTGCTTCAGCGAAGCTCATGTTGAAAGAGGCCGATCGCCGTATGATCGCTAAGGAATTCGATGATCTGGCCTATCTCGTTCCTTCCTATGGAAAACCGGCTAACGTCACGCAGCCGAAAAACAAGATCGGTGGATGATCAACGCAATTCCGTGCGGAATCGCACCACATTGATCGTATTGGTCGCAAGGTCCTTGGTGAGCCTTGCCTTCAGCATCATAGATCCTTCCTCGTAGAGGTATTCCTCCCGATCGATCTGAACATCATCGTGCCAAAGCTCGCCTTCGGTCACGTTCCCTGCGGCATCATAACGCCACACACGTTTTGTCTTCTTCGCCTTCAGGATATCCGGCTGGTCGATCCGCTCGATCAACCGGCCTTTGTCATCATAAGAGAAACGGATCCGTGACCGCCTGTTGCTTACGAGGTATCGATCCTCGATCGCGGTTAGATAGCCAAGCTTGTTCTTGATGAAAAGCTGTTCGCGGTAGGGCAGTTGCAGATCATTGATGAAGATCTTCTTCTGTATCGTGTCGTTCACCTGTTCGTAGCGGTAGAATTCATCGCTGATCTCGGTGACTGCACCGGGCACCAGCTTGTATCGATCGCTATTCAGGTTCTCGATCCGCGTGTACGTTTCGCGGATCGGAGTACCCTTCGCATCACGTTCGATCCGGTAGGCGAAATGGCCGTTCAGATCGTTGCGTAGCTTTTGCTGCAACAGTCCGTTGGGATCGTAATCGAAGATCGTTGAAGCGGTATCCCGGCCGGTCCCCGGCTGGCCGAAGGAGCTGTTGCGATAAGTGATCCGGCCCTGTTCATCGAACCGGTACAGATACTTCTCCTTCTGTGTCACCATCGGGACATTGTCGCGCTTCACCATGATCTCGCCATGGATCGCAGCGATCTTGTTGCGTGCGATGAACTTCTCGTTGAAATGCGGCATCTTCGGCTCCTCCGCTTCGGGCAGCACCACGAGCACTTGCGCATTTGCGCCGAGAGCGAAAAGAAGAAATACGATATGTACGATCAGCTTGTGCATTCCCACCTGCGGAAATATCAATTCCCGGGCCAGCAAAGTTCGCAATTCCCTGCGATCAACGCGGCTTTCAGGCATTTTCGTATCCGGTGGATCGTTCCGCTGGCAAGGCATGATAACTTGTCATGCTGATGGAGCAAAGGAAATCGCTTCCAACGCGTTACGTGCGGCCACCGGCGGTCCGGCGTCAACAACCCGTGGTGGATGGATCGGCCGATCGGTCGTGGCCCGGTACGTTCATGGCGATCGGTGTTTTCCTGTTCCTCATCTCGTTCTGGTTCCTCGGTTCACGCACGCTCATCACCTATACCGATCTGTTCCGCTGGTTCGCGCTCTTTGCCTTTGCGGGCAACCTTATTCCTTACAAAATGAGCGGATTGAGACTTGGAATGGAACGCCTGGAATGGTTCCTGTTCAACCTGCTTGCGATCGGGCCATCGCTTTTCACGATCGGACTGGCGCTCAATTTCTTCATCCATTCACCGCCGGAATACTTCGCTGTTCCGCATCAGCAGCACCTTGATGTTCACCGCCATTGGATCGAAAATGATGCATTGCCGGATATGAAGCCGATCGAAGCTGAAAGCAGATCCAGGCACATCGGTTGGATCGAGATCGGCATCGCGGACGGACTTTTCGGTTATCCGGTGATCACAACCATTTCGCCGATCGAGGCGGAGCTAGTTCCCTAGATCGATCGTTTCTGTCAGTTCGAAAGGGAACCGTTTCCTTATGAAACCCGCCTTTCCGGCGATCGTCCCTTTCGCGCTGAATTCCATTTCGCCCGCAAGCGCACCGGCCAGCAGCAGCATCATCGCCGATCCGCCCTTGAACTCTGCATGCATCGGGATCGAATAGATCTTTGTGCTCCGTTTTTCCAGCACGATCGCCGAATCCAGCAGGCCTTTCCCGATCAGCGTGCCGTTCAGGAAAAGATCCACGTCGGGATCCACCGCACTTATCCGGAAACCGTTCGGGTTCTCGATCTCGGCCTGCACACGCAACGCCACACCCTTCCCATCAAAACGCGTCACTTCAATATCCTTCACATCATGCAGGATCACATCTTCGTAACCGGAGCATGAGATCAGGAGCAGGGGCAGGAGCAGTAAATATGTATTTCGTACCATTCTGATCTTTTGGGCGTGCCCCTCGCAAAAGCCTCGGGTCAGGCTCCCCGCAGTACTGCGGGGCATTCCAAGTCCGCGCTCACAGCCTGACGGCTGCGGGCTTGCGGGCTTTCTATTTCCCCCGCAGTACTGCGGGGCCTTCACGCGAAAGGCGGCTTCGATCGGCATCGATCGATCTATTGACAACTAAAGTGCCATCAATGCTTTCCGTTCGCCGATGCCGCGAAATTCCGGAAGAAGCGCGGTATCGTTCGGATCCCCATCATGTAATTGAATACTCCGAAATGCTCGTTCGGGCTGTGGATGTTGTCGCTGTCCAACCCGAAACCGAAGAGCACGGTCTTCAACCCCAATTCCTGTTCGAAGAGCGCCACGATCGGTATCGATCCACCGCCGCGCGTGGGGATCGGCTTTTTGCCGAAGGTCTCTTCCATCGCCTTGCTGGCCGCCTGGTAAGCCGGTGAATCGATCGGCGTTACAGCGGCTTCGCCACCGTGATGCGGTTTCACCACCACCTTCACTCCCGGAGGCGCAATGCTTTCGAAATGTTCCTTGAACAGCTTGGTGATCTTGTCGCTCTTCTGGTCCGGCACCAACCGCATGCTGATCTTGGCGAAAGCCTTCGAAGGCAGAACTGTTTTCGCGCCTTCGCCGATGTAACCACCCCAGATCCCGTTCACATCCAGCGTCGGGCGAATGCTGCTTCTTTCTTCACTCGTGTAACCTTTTTCGCCACGCAGCGCATCCACCTTCAGGTCCTTCATGTACTCCTTCTCATCGAAGGGAGCTTCGGCCAGCGCTTTTCGTTCCTCCTTCGAAAGTTCCTTCACATCATCGTAGAAACCGGGGATCGTGATCCGCCGATCCTTGTCGTGCAGGCTTGCGATCATCTCGCACAACGCGTTGATCGGGTTGGCGACCGCGCCACCGTAAACGCCGCTGTGCAGATCGCGGTTCGGGCCGGTCACTTCCACTTCCACATAGCTCAATCCGCGCAGGCCTGTGTTGATGCTGGGCACATCGTTGGCGATCATCGCCGTATCGCTGATCAGCACCACATCGGCCTTCAATTTTTCCTTGTTCTGTGAAACGAACACGCCGAGGTTGTCGCTGCCCACTTCCTCTTCCCCCTCGATCATCATTTTCACGTTGCAGGGAAGTCCGCCGTTCTTCATCATGCTTTCCACGGCCTTCACGTGCATGTAGAACTGGCCCTTGTCATCGGCGCTGCCGCGCGCGTAGATCAGGCCATCCTTGATCACCGGATCGAACGGGCCGCTGGTCCACAGATCCAACGGATCGGGCGGTTGCACATCGTAGTGACCGTAGATCAGAACGGTCGGTTTCTTCGGATCGATGATCTTTTCGCCGTACACGATCGGGTGGCCTTTGGTCGGGCAGATCTCCACCTTTTCCAGGCCGGCCTCTTCCATGCGTTTCTTCACTTCATCGGCGCAGCGGGCCACATCGGCCTTGTATTTGGGATCGGCGCTAACGCTGGGGATGCGCAGAAGGTCCAGAAGTTCATCCAGAAAGCGCTTTTCGTTGGTCTTGATATAACTATCGATCGCTTGCACAGCAGTTCTATTTGGTCGTGGCGAAGATAGCCGTATGTAGACCATGCCGGCCCTTCTGATGAACGCTACTTCCCGAACGGTGCTTTCACCATACTTTCACGCACTGTTCCAGGCAACCTGAAGGGTTGAAAAAGAGTCCCACTACCGCCGTACGTCCGCAACCATGAATAAAAGGAGTCTTTTTTCCGCAGCCGCATTGGTTTGTGTTCTTTCCAGCCAGGGTCAGTTGATCGTGGATAACACGATGACCCCACAACAGCTCGTGCAGAACGTGTTGCTGGGATCGGGAGTGACCGTGAGCAATGTGACCTTTAACGGGTTCCCGGCTAACACTGTCGAAGTGAACGCGGCTTCATTTACTTCTGTCGGTACACCATTGGGTCTGCCTTCTGGGATCTTGCTAAGCACTGGATATGCGACGGATGCCAGTTTCCCTGAGTTCGAACAATGGGATGTGGAGCTGTTCAATGGACCGGACGCCGATCTGGAACAGCTTGCCGGTACGGATATAATCGACATGGCAGTACTGGAGTTCGATTTCGTACCCACAGGTGA
>JAEYYE010000235.1 GCA_023430945.1 Bacteroidota bacterium | reverse complement strand
GTCCGTACAGCCCATAGTTCGATGACATGGTGCCGGCCATCACAACGCGCGTGATATGCGCGGCTTCACCGCCCGTTTGCAGGATCGGTGGGTTGATGTCCGGTGTGTTCGGCCAGAAGTTCGGCCTGAAGTAGTCACGCATTTCGGTGCGCGTGAGCTCCGTAAGGTATTCCTTGAATTCCTCTGCCGTATGCCGCCACGTGAAGTATGTGTAGGATTGCGTGAAGCCGATCTTGGCAAGCCGCTCCATCACACGCGGGCGGGTGAACGCTTCGGAAAGAAAGATCACCTGTGGATGCTGCTTGCGGATCTCTCCGATCGCCCATTCCCAGAAACCGAACGTCTTCGTGTGCGGATTGTCCACGCGGAAGATGTTCACGCCCTGTTCGATCCAATGATCGAGAATGCTCTTCAGTTCACGCCACAAGGCACGCCAATCGTCGGTCTCGAAATTCACCGGAAGAACATCCTGGTACTTCTTCGGCGGATTCTCCGCGTACTGCACTGTTCCATCGGGCCGCCATTTGAACCATTGCGGATGTTCCTTCACGTAAGGATGATCGGGTGAACACTGGATCGCGAAGTCGAGCGCGATCTCGATCCCGTTCTCCTCGGCGGCTTTCACCAGCGATCGGAAGTCATCCAGCGTCCCCAATTGCGGATGGATCGCTTTATGTCCGCCTTCATCACCACCGATCGCCCAGGGTGACCCCGGCTCACCTTCCTGCGACTTCACATTGTTGTTCTTCCCTTTCCTGAACGCGCTTCCGATCGGATGGATCGGCGGCAGGTAGATCACATCGAAACCCATTTCGGCGATCCGCGGAAGGATCTTTTCACAATCCTTGAAAGTACCATGTCGATCCGGCTGCGATGACGTGGATCGGGGGAAGAATTCGTACCAGGCACTGAACAGCGCCTTCGGTCTTTCAACGATCACCCGCAACACCAGATCATAACGGCTTTCGTTCTCGCGCCCGCAGCATGCCTGCATGATCACCGAAACCACATCGCCCAACGCCAGATCCACGGCTTCATCCACTGCCGCACCGTTCTTCAAGTGATCCGCGATCGATCGCAATTTCTTCTTCTGTGCCGTCTTCGCCGCGCTGGCGGCTGCTTCCAGATGCTGCACACCGATCTGCAATTCCACCGAGATGTCCTGGCCTGCAGCGTATTTCTTCCGGAGACCTTTCTGCCACGTCTGGTAGTGGTCCACCCAACCTTTCACGGTGAATTCATATTCACCCAACTGATCGGGGATGAACGTGGCCTGCCAGCGATCGTTCCCAAGGAATTGCATCGGCACTTCGATCCAGCCGCGTTTCCCCGTATTGCGATAAAGCAGGGCCGCCTTCACTTCATCGTGGCCATCGGCGAACACATCGGCCTGCACCACCACCGCTTCGCCCACCACACGTTTCGCCGGGAATCGCCCGCATTCCACCTGCGGGGTCACATTCTGGATCACCACTCTTTTCTTTCCATCATTCATAACGCATCACTATTGCACGCACCGATCCATTCTTCGATCGGCCGCGGTATTTCGTTACGAAGCTAAGATGGCCGCAAGGGGCCGCCGACCGTTGAAGGATCCGGCAAGGCGTGAACGATCATGCGACCCAGGGGGCAACGGATCCCACAACGGCCGTGATCGGCACATCGCTTCAAGCTCGCATTAGCTTTGGTGCAGGCTTTGCCTTCAACCTCAAATTCTCCATTGTTCCCAGGGATCATTGCAAAGTTCTTCCGTGCAGATGCGATCGGCGTTGAGTGAAGTACGACCTGACCTGACACCGATCGGCCGGCCAGTTGGTGCATTCTGTGATCCTGGCAAGGGCACCTCGTTCACCGTGTGGGCGCCCTTGGCTTCAGAAGTGCATGTGGCGATCGAAGGTGAAGGCGAACACTTCGCCCTGCACAGGGATCCCGCGGGCTATTGGTCGGGCGACATTCCCCAAGCGAACGCAGGTTCGCGCTATTGGTTCGTTCTCGATGCAAGGAAGCTTCCCGATCCAGCTTCGCTTTCACAGCCTGATGGTGTGCACGGAGCTTCCGAAGTGATCGATCAACAAGCTTTCGATGGGCACGATCACCGGTGGAAAGGTTCGTGCATGAAGGATCTGATCATCTACGAATTGCACATCGGCACGTTCACCAACGAGGGTTCATTCGACGCGGCGATCGAAAGGATCCCGGAGTTGCTCGACCTGGGGATCACGGCGATCGAGATCATGCCGGTAGCGCAATTCCCGGGCGATCGCAATTGGGGTTATGATGGCGTATATCCCTTCGCTGTACAGAATTCCTACGGCGGACCGGCAGGACTGAAGCGTTTCGTGAACGCCTGCCACGAAGCCGGAGTGGCTGTGATCCTGGATGTGGTGTACAATCATCTTGGTCCGGAAGGCAATTACCTCAATGGTTTCGGCCCGTACTTCACGGATAAGTACAAAACGCCTTGGGGATCATCGCTGAACTTCGATGATGCACTTTCCGACCATGTCCGGAATTTCTTCATCCAGAACGCGCTGATGTGGCTGCGCGACTTTCACATCGATGCGTTACGGCTCGATGCCGTGCATGCGATCATCGATACGAGCGCAAAACATTTCCTGCAGGAACTCGCCGAAAAGGTGAAGGAGCTTTCCGATCGCACGGGTCGCAAGTATCTATTGATCGCAGAGAGCGATCTGAGCGACCGGCGGTTGCTCGATCCGATCGAAAAAGGCGGCTATGGGCTCGATGCGCAATGGATGGACGATCTGCATCATTCGATCCATACGTTGATCACCGGTGAAAATGAAGGATACTACCACGACTTCGGCACGCCGGACCATCTTACCAAGGCGCTTGCGCATTCCTTCGTCTTCAACGGCACATACTCGGAATTCCGCCAGCGTACCGTAGGGACCGATGCCACGGATGTCCCGGCATCGCAATTCGTGGTCTGCATCCAGAACCACGACCAAGTGGGCAATCGCATGCTTGGCGAGCGGCTCACGCAACTGGTGTCGTTCGACATGCTTAAAGTAGCGGCCGGCATCTACCTGCTCTCCCCGTATGTGCCCATGCTTTTCATGGGTGAGGAATACGGTGAGGAAGTTCCTTTCCTGTACTTCGTGAGCCATGGTGACAGGGATCTGGTGGAAGCCGTGCGCAAGGGCCGCCGGGAGGAATTCGCTTCGTTCTCATGGAAAGGTGAAGCGCCCGATCCACAATCGGAAGATACTTTCAGGCGTTCGAAACTTATACGCGTTCATGATCGTAATGGAAAACAAGGCGGCCTGCGCGAGTTCTACAAGAAGTTGATCCAGATCAGGAAGGAGGAACCGGCGATGATCACGGCGGAGAAACATCATCTGGAGACCAGCTTCACGAACGATCGGAAGGTGTTGCATATGATCCATCGGGGAGCCGATCCAGCGCTTCATGCCATTTTCAACATCTCTGAAAAAGAAGTGGAGGTCCCGATCGGTGATCATGCCACCTGGCACATGCTGATCCATTCCGCCGAAGAACGTTGGGGTTCCGATCGCACGATCGCACTTCATCGATCCGCCGATCGAATCACCCTGCAACCCGCGACCATGGCCGTTCTCAAAAAGACAACGTGAACCGAATGGACCGTTACATCTGCATCCATGGCCATTTCTATCAACCACCGCGAGAGAATCCCTGGCTCAATGAGCTGGAGCTGCAGGAAAGCGCACATCCGTTCCACGATTGGAACGAGCGGATAACGTACGAATGCTACGCCCGCAATTCGCGCTCGCGGATCCTCGATCCGCAGGGACGCATCGTGAGCATCATGAACAATTATGCGTTCATGAGCTTCAACTTCGGTCCCACGCTGCTGGAGTGGATGGAAAAGAAAGCGCCGGAGACCTACCGCGCGATCCTGGAAGCGGACAAGGAGAGCATGAAACGTTTCTCCGGGCACGGATCGGCGCTCGCGCAAGCCTACAACCATATGATCCTGCCGCTGGCCAACACGCGTGACAAGCACACGCAGGTGTTGTGGGGGATCCATGATTTCCGCGAACGCTTCGGCCGTGAGCCCGAGGGTATGTGGCTCGGTGAGACGGCAGCGAACACGGAAACCCTTGAGGTGATGGCGGAGCACGGCATCAAGTTCACCATCCTTTCTCCCTACCAGGCGAAGCGAACACGGCGGATCGGCGATCAGCACTGGCACGATGCGACCAACGCGAAGGTGAATCCGCGTAAGGCCTATCGCTGCAACCTCCCATCGGGAAGAAGCATCGTGCTGTTCTTCTACGATGGCCCGGTCTCACAAGGGGTGGCC
>JAEYYE010000184.1 GCA_023430945.1 Bacteroidota bacterium | reverse complement strand
TCCGAGACCGTAACGGCCCGTGGGGATCCGATCTATCAACCTGAAAGCCGCATGGGCTTGGAGCGTGTGGTGAATTCACCTTTCATGATCCTGCGGGACCAGGGCGGGCAACATTATCTGTATGGATCGGGTATGTGGTTCGGTTCACGTGACCTTGAAGGTCCATGGCGGCGAGAACAGAACGTTCCGCAGGAATTGCAGGAACTCGCCGCGGATGTGACGGAAAGTGCGGCGCTCACCACCGATGATACGCCAGCACCAGCGGAATTGGAGATCATCGTAAGGCGGAAGCCTGCGGAACTCCTGGCGATCGACGGGCCTCCGGATCTGAAACCCATCCAGAACACCGAACTCCTTACGGTGACCAACACTTCAAGGAGCGTGTTCCTCGATATCGGATCGCAGGACTACTATTTCCTGGCAAGTGGCCGGTGGTTCCGCACGAAGGATCTTTCAAGCGGCGCTTGGACATTCGTTCCCGCCGATCAACTTCCGGAGGAATTCAAGAACATTCCTGAAGGTAGTGATCGTGACATGGTGCTCGCCCATGTTGCCGGTACCGATGCGGCTCGCGAGGCTGCGAGAGATGCACAGATCCCACAGACCGCCCAGGTGGACCGGCGATCTGCATCGGTGAAGGTTTCCTACGAAGGATCACCGGTCTTCGAGAAGATCACAGGAACGAACGTGGAGTATGCGGTAAATGCGAATACGGATGTGCTGCGGATCAACGGCCATTATCATGTATGTGACAATGGTGTTTGGTACAATGGTGCCACCCCCGATGGGCCGTGGGCTGTGAGCACGGAGGTGCCGAATGAAGTGAATTCGATCCCTCCGAGCAGCCCGGTCTATAATGTTCGATATGTGTACATCTACGATCACACACCTGATGTAGTCTACATGGGTTACACACCAGGATATTATGGTTCGTACATACAACACGGTGTAGTGATCTACGGTACCGGATTCTATTACCGGCCATGGCCCGCGTTCTGGCGACCACGTCCATGGACCTGGGGCTTCGGCATGTATTACGATCCGTGGTACGGTTGGGGCTTTGGCAGCGGTTGGGGTTATGGCTGGGTCTATCCGGCATGGACCACCTGGGGTTACCCGTATGGTTGGGGAGGATGGTGGGGCCCAACCGCCTGGTGCCCGCCCTGCTGTGTCTCCACCAATGATGTCTATTATGGCCACAGGCCATCGGTATCAGGCCGTTCCAGTGGCGCAAGCCGGTTGGTCGATGGTGGCATGGCGCGATCCACCAACACGGGCGATCTCTACGCATCGCTCGATCGGGAGGGTATAAGGCCTGCGACGATCTCGCGTGAGCGCACCGTGCAAAAAGAAGCTGTACAGCGCGACGCTTCCAGTAAGCCGATGAGATCGGATCATTTCACTGATGCTGCCGGTAATGTCTACCGGCAGCACGGAGATGCGACACAGCGTTACGAGAATGGTTCGTGGAGCAGGATCACTCCTCCCAAGGAGAGCCGTGAAAAAGTACCTCGACCTGCGAAGCAGGATCAGGTGCAGCAACCTCGTGATGGATCGATCACGCCGCGCAATGAACCACAGGGGCGACCGGCTGAACGTGATCCTCGTCCTGAAGTCGCACCGCGCGAGCCATCACGTCGTGATCCGTTCGAGATACAACGTGATCGGCAGCGTGGGAACGAACGGCAGCGGAACTTCCAGCGAAGTTCGCCACCGCGTGTAACACCTTCACCCAGATCAAGGCAGGGAGGTGTATCGCCAGCTCCTGCGCAACGCAGTACTTCGCCCGCTCCCAGCCGTGGAGGAGGCGGCGGTTCCGCGCCCTCACGGAGTGGTGGAAACCAGCGCGGAGGCCGGTAGTTGGCCTGGAGGATAAAAAAGCCCGGGTGGATCGTTCCACCCGGGCGGTTCCAAAACATAGTATTCTGCCTATCTCTATTTCATTGCATCCATCTGCGATCTCTCTTCATTGCATAGCATCGTCAGCGCTTGCGCGCGGTATTTTTGACGCCCGCTGCCTTGCCGGCAGGTACGGTCTTCTTCGATCCTGAGCCGGTCCTCGGCACGGCCATTCTTCCCTTCCGATCGCTGGCCGTGCTTGTTACACGTTTGCCGCGGCCGGCTTCATCTTCCACCAGGGGCGCTCCTTCGATACGTTCATCGAACGTCTGCGCCACCTTCCGATCAACAGGATGTTCCCGCATCCTGGCCGGTTCCTTCCTTCCCACTGTTTCCTGCGAGGGCAGCACGCCACCCTCCACTCTTCTATTCCACCAATCCTGTAGGATCTTTCCGTGATCGAAACCGAACGGAATATCCTGATCGTTGCGTGACAACCAGTAGATCTCATCCACTTCGCTGCTCGTTGTGGGCTCACCGCCGACAATGGTCGCGTGGAATACTACGGTGATATAATGACCGCGTGGATCACGATCGGGATCGGAGTAGACACCGAACAATTCGCGTATGCCGATCCGTACGCCCAATTCCTCCATGATCTCGCGTTCCAGGGCAGCTTCCACACGTTCGCCGTTCTCCACTTTGCCCCCGGGCAGGCAGCGATCGCCTTTGAATGGAGGCACCGCCCTCTTGATCAGGAGGATCCGGCCCTGCTCGTCCTCGATCAAGGCATCCACAGTAAGTATCGGTCCTCCCTTGGTGCGTTCCATTCCCTTGTTATGCTGGAAAATGCAGCGATGGCATGATGAACGGGCCGTTGCCGTAGTTACCGAACATCGCGGGGATCACATCGATCTTGCTGCGGAGACCTACGCCTTCGCGAACACGTGCATCGCGCTCCTCACTTTCATTCACGCAGGGTCTTTTGCCGTTGTGGCTGTCATCGTTCTGTTTATTGAACCTGCCAGCTGGGCCATATCGTAGTACAGGTTTCATGGCTGTCGGTTTTGTGCCCTTGCCATGGCAACTGCGTGCCGTTTCCCTGAAAGCCTTGCCTGACGTGGATTTTCTGCGATCCGTCGTAGATGTGCCGATCGTCCGATCGTGGACCGTGTGCCGCAGATGCGGGAAGTGTGCTTCCCTCGAACGACCCGATCGCGCGCTCGGATCGGTGCAGCTATCTTCGTCCGCTACGATGATCTAGAAGAATGAACAAGGTCGTTTCAAATGCGCAGGAGGCGCTTGATGGTCTATCGGACGGGATGACATTGATGGTGGGCGGCTTCGGCCTTTGCGGGATCCCCGAGAACAGCATCAATGCCCTGGTGAGGAAAGGGGTGAAGGGGCTTACCTGCATCAGTAACAATGCAGGGGTGGATGATTTCGGGCTCGGGCTCCTGCTCGGCACGCGGCAGATCAGGAAGATGATCAGTAGTTATGTGGGCGAGAACGCCGAATTCGAGCGCCAGATGTTGAGCGGCGAACTCGAGGTCGAGCTCATTCCGCAGGGAACCCTGGCCGAAAGGTGTCGCGCAGGTGGAGCAGGCATTCCGGCGTTCTTCACTCCAGCGGGTTACGGTACAGAAGTGGCCGAAGGCAAGGAAACGCGCGAGTTCAATGGAAAGATGTATGTGATGGAAGAATGGCTGCGGGCCGATTTCGCATTGGTGAAGGCCTGGAAGGGTGATCGCTTCGGCAACCTGGTGTATAAGCGCACCGCGCGGAATTTCAATCCCATGATGGCCATGGCCGGAAGGATCACCGTGGCGGAAGTGGAGGAACTCGTGGAACCAGGTGAGCTCGATCCCGATGAGATCCATACGCCGGGCATCTTCGTGCAGCGGATCTTCAAGGGAACGAACTACGAGAAGCGGATCGAACAACGCACGGTACGGTCCAGAAAGTGATGCGGCATGATCACCGGTGGTAAGCATCCGATCCCTTCCACCGATCGCGCCGGTCTGTTGCTGTTGTGCATTTGTATCCTGGCCTACATCATTTTACGCGCATCATCGATCCCGTGGGTCCATGATGAAAGCACTTCGATCTACTGGTATGTTGAACGCGGCGAATTCCTGCCTTACGTTGCGCTATGGGATGCCGGCAATCATTTCCTGAGCTCCGCGATCGGCATCGTAGCACACAAGATCTGGGGACTATCGTTGCCCGGTTCCAGGATCGGGAGCATTCTCGCGTTCCCGATCTTCGCCTGGGGCGCTTGGCGCGTAGGTGAATTCATCTCCGACCGGGGGATCCGGTGGGTCTGTTGGGTTGCGCTGCTCATGTGCCCGTTCCTGCTCGATTTCTTCTCGCTCTTTCGCGGCTACGCACTGGGCATGGCCTTTTGGATGATGGCGATCGATGGAGCGATCCGCTATTTCCGCGGATCCGATCCAGGAGACCTGATCCAATTGTTGGTCTCGCTCTTTCTCGCCGATATGGCCGTGCTTTCATTGGTACCATTGTGGGCTTTGATCGTATCAGCGATCGGCGTGCTGGAGTTTTTCCGCTGGATGAAGCAACGCGGATCATTCCCCTGGCGGATCGGCCTCACCTGGTTCCTGTTGGGAGCTGTGCCCCTTGCATTCGGCCTATTGCTGGCGTGGGAGATGCGCCGCCGGGCTCTTCTTTACCACGGATCGACCGAAGGATTCATTGAGGTGACACTTTCATCCGTTGCGCGCTATGTGATCGGATCCGACGTGCCGATCGTGCTGGCGCTCGTGGTGCTGATCGTTGTTGCTTCCCTCGTCATCATCTTCAGCCGGAAGCGACGATCGGTGGCAGCGTTGATCGGGATGCTGCTCATCACCGATGTGCTGATGCGGATCGGAATGGCCTGGATCCTTGGCGTGAATTATCCTGAGGACCGCGCTGCGTTACACATGGTGCCACTCGCCGTACTGTTCATCGCGTTCACCGCTGACGTGATCGAGGTCTCCTGGCAGCGCCTGATTTTGATGTCCGCGCTTCTTTACCTGCCATTGCGTACGGTATTCACGTTGAACACTGATCATACAATGCTCTGGCCTGAACAATCAGTTCCCACGCGCTTTCTTCAAAAGATCGAGGCCTTTCAGACGGAACAGGGAAGACCAATGATGATCGGCGCATATCACCAGTTGAGCTACGCGATCCCCTACTCGGCAAGAGCGAACGGTTTCGGGCTGCAACCACCCGATGTCATCGGTTTCCCGAAAGGTGCTCACGATGTCCGCATCGTTGATGATCGCTTCATCGCTCAAGCGATCCAAGGCTTTCAGAGCATCGATCATTCACCTGGCAACGGCCTTCATCTTCTCAAGCGCAAAGGGGAACTGCACTTGCGGCAATACGATCAGTTTAAAATTGAAGTGAATGAAGATGCGGAGTTCATGGAACTTTGGAGACCGCATCACCCAGCAAGCCTGCAGGATCTTCGGATCGAGATCCGTACCCGCATTCGATCCGATGAACAGTTCCTTGACCTTTTGATCGTCGCTTCACAAAAATCGAATGGAAAAACGATCCATTACCAATCGATCCCGATCTCACATTTCAGGCCGCGCTGGCAGGGTGAGGAATTCCGTATGTTGCTCAACCTTCCGCGAAGTGGATCCGATGAAACCGTGATCTATTTCTGGAACCCGAAAAAGCAGGTTTTCGAGATGGATGACGTGAAGGTCACGATCCATGAAGTGATCGATCCATCATGACAGGTCCACTACATTTGGAAGCTTTCAAATGAAAAGATGGGTCTGAACAAGGAACAGATGGCGAAGCGTATCGCGCGGGAATTGCGCGATGGTTATTATGTGAATCTGGGTATCGGGATCCCCACGCTAGTAGCCAATTACATTCCGGAGAACATCAACGTAGTGCTCCAGAGCGAGAACGGGATCCTCGGCATGGGTCCGTTCCCGATCGAAGGTGAAGAGGATGCGGATCTGATCAACGCAGGCAAGCAGACGGTGACGTTGTTGCCCGGAAGCAGCATCTTCGATAGCGCGACAAGTTTCGCCATGATCCGCGGCCAACACGTGCAACTTACCGTGCTCGGCGCCATGGAAGTGGCGGACAACGGCGATATCGCCAATTGGAAGATCCCGGGCAAAATGGTGAAGGGGATGGGCGGCGCCATGGATCTGGTGAGCAGTGCGGACAATATCATCGTGGTGATGATGCACACCAACAGAGCGGGCGAAAGCAAGTTGCTCAAGAAATGCACACTGCCGTTGACGGGCGTGCAATGCGTGAAAAAGATCGTGACCGATCTCGGTGTGTTCGATGTGACACCGGAAGGGTTCAAACTTCTGGAGCGCGCGCCGGGGGTCAGCGTGGAGGAGATCAAGGCGAAGACCGAAGGGAGGTTGGTGGTTGAGGGTGAGATCCCGGAATTGGTGGTAGGATGATCGAACGCACCGTAGCGCTTACTACCTAGATGATCGGATCGCCACGAATTCTTTCCATCATCATTCCCGCATACAACGAGGAACGCACGATCCACTTGATCCTCGACCGGGTGCGCGATGTGGTGCTTGATCATGGGATCCAAAAGGATGTGGTGATCGTTGATGATGGTTCAAAGGATGGCACTGCCGCTTCGATCCATGCATACATTGATCGCAATCCCCTATTGCCGATCCGTTTCTTTCAGCAGCCGAAGAATATGGGGAAGGGTGCGGCGATCCATCGCGGGATCAAGGAAGCGATCGGTGATCACCTGATCGTGCAGGATGCCGATCTGGAATACGATCCGCGGGAATACAATCTCCTTTTGAGACCAGTGGTGGAAGGTTTTGCGGACGTGGTATATGGCTCGCGTTTCATGGGGCACCACCCGCACAGGATACTTTTCTTCTGGCACAGCATAGGTAATAAAGTGCTCACGCAATTATCCAACGCGTTCAATAATCTGAACCTCACGGACATGGAGACATGCTATAAGCTGATCCGATCCGATATAGCGAAAGGCCTTGAACTGCGGGAAAAGCGATTCGGCTTTGAGCCGGAGGTAACTGCAAAACTGGCTAGAGTGAAGGGGATCCGGATCTATGAGGTCGGTGTCAGCTATTATGGGCGGACATATGCGGAAGGGAAGAAGATCGGTTGGAAAGATGGCTTCAGGGCGATCTGGTGCATCGTGAAATACGGTATTCTATGAATAGGTTTTTCCGCAGGAGGGCTGAACTGGCCTTTCTCGGGGCATGCACTCTCACTGTGCTGATCGCCATATTTCTATTGGCTGAAAGAAAGCCGCCCAACGGCCAGGTCTATATGCACGAAGGGAAGTTCTTCTTGGATGGAGAAGAATTTTTTCCCGTAATAATGAATTACAATGTCTCGCTTATGACCGACGGCGATGATATCTGGCCTGCTCCCTATTCAGGATATAATGAAGGAGATGTATTCAATTGCAACGATCCAAATTCCTGCGATGGACAACTCCGCTTGGATCTTCAGTCGATGAAAAGTGCCGGTTTCAATGCGATCAGAGTCGTGAGTATGGCTGAAGGTCCCTTCATGCAGGAGGGCAATGACCTTCCGGTCATTCGGGCTAATGCTGCCGATCGAAGCGATATATTCCTTCATTATGACAAGGAGAACTTCAGGAAGGCCTATCTGGATGCCATGGAAGAGTTTGTTCAAATCGCTGGATCGGAACAAATGAAAGTGATCCTACTCACAACGATCCACGAGAGCAAGCCCTACACCAAAACGAATTTCATCGATATTGCGGAAAGGCTGAAGAACGATCCTGCCATACTCGCTTTCGATCTGTTCAATGAACCATTGTATTTTGACAGACCTCCAAGATCCAAGGAGAGTGCATATGACCTGGTGAAGGAGTGGCGGCGACTTGGAAACTCCTACGCACCACATCATCTGCTTACGATCGGTCTGACCGGCATTCGGGAGGTACATGCCTGGGATCCCGATCTGCTGGATGTCGATTTTATTTCATTCCATCCTTACGAATACGAGCCTGATCAGGTTTTGAATGAGATAACCTGGTATGCGAAGAATGTTCGCGCACCATGGATCATTGGAGAAACCTCACTTCCCGCCGATGGGGATTCAGTGAGCTTTGAAGAACAGCGATCATTCGCCGAACGAACTTTGGAGAAGACGATCGCATGCGGTGGCATCGGTTATTCCTGGTGGCAATTCAAGGATGTCCGGTGGGGCAGGTTCCATTCAGACTATATGGGTCTTTTGACCATCGACGGCAAAGAGAAGGCGGCAGCCGAAGTTTTTCGTGTTTTCGATCCGCATCGGATGGGAAAAGATTGCGAGGTTCTACCCAATTACTATAATTACTCAATGCATGATGATGTTCGTATCTCAGGGCGGCTGGTCGATGGTGTTGGTCGGCCGATCGATGGTGGGGTGGTACTGGCCTGGAACGAGGATTATTCGCATTCATACCACACCATTTCGCATCAAGATGGGACGTTCGAATTATATGGAGACATGTACTTCTTTCATTGGATCGCTTCGGCGGTTGGGCATGAAGTTGCCCGTGGGGAGGTCCAGGCATCGGCATTCTTAACTGGAACGGATGGTGTGCCTACCTTCCGCTTGGGAGATGTACGCCTTCCAAGAATGCCGGAGCGATTCATTGTAAGACAATAGGACGGGGGC
>JAEYYE010000180.1 GCA_023430945.1 Bacteroidota bacterium | reverse complement strand
GATGTGAACGGCGATGGTTTCAGCGATATGATCGTCGGGATCTTCATGCAAGGCGCTACTGGTGCGGTCGCCATTTATCACGGCGGAACATATAATGTGAGCACGGCAGCTTCCTTCAACTCCATAGGGAATTCAGCGGGCGATCATCATGGCTGGAGCGTTGCCAATGCAGGCGATGTGAATGGTGATGGCTATTCGGATCTGCTCATTGGCTCACCGGACGCTACAGCTGGTGAAGGACGTGCTGTCATTTATCATGGAGGTGCCGGCGGTCCTTCGAATTCGGCTGCATCGATCCTTCAGGTGAATATCGCTGGTGCCCGTTTCGGGGCTTCGGTGGCCAGTGCAGGTGATGTGAACGGCGACGGTTATGCCGATGTGATCATTGGTGCGCCGGGTGCGAATAGGGCCTGGGTTTTCCACGGATCGCCCACGGGGATCTCATCCCTACCTGCGATCACTCTGGCCGGAACAGCCGGTTCCATGTTCGGGACCTCTGTTTCCACAGCGGGCGATGTGAACGGCGATGGCCGATCGGAGATACTTGTCGGCGCACCTGGCATAGGTGAAGTGCATCTTCACATGGGATCGATCTCAGGCATTTCCTCAACCCCTACGCTCGTTCTTTCACAACCATCGATCGGCTTTGGAACTGCAGTGGCGACCGCTGGCGATGTGAATGGCGATGGTTATTCCGATGTGATAATCGGCGCGCCGCTTTACAACAATGGACAAGCGAACGAAGGCGCGGCGTTCATCCATCATGGCTCGATCGATGGCTTGCAGCCAGCGATCGCCATTTTGCTCGAAGGTGGCCAGGTAAATGCGCGATCGGGAACGAGCGTTGCTGGGGCAGGTGATGTGAACGGCGATGGCTTCTTCGATGTGATCGTGGGCGCGCCCGGTTCCACTTCGGTCCAGACCAGTGAAGGCGCAGCTTCCCTTTACCGCGGATCTGCGACCGGTATCATCAATGCTCCTGTTTGGACATTGCAAAGCGATCAAGCGAATGCTGCGCTTGGCTCAAGCGTTGCGGAAGGCGGCGATATCAACGGCGATGGATATGCCGATGTGGTGATCGGCGCACCGAATTTCTCCAACGAACAAACGAACGAAGGCCGCGTCTTCACTGTTTTGGGATCGAATTCCTTTAACGGCGGCCAGACCACGATCGAAAGCAACATCGTGCAGGCGCGCGCCGGCTGGTCCGTTGCCGGTGGTGGCGATCTGGATGGCGATGGTTATTCCGATGTGATCATTGGCGCGCCGTACGGCCCTTCTTCAACTACAGCCGAAGGCCTTGTCCGCATCCATCGCGGGAACAATGCGAATTCGATCCAGCGGCTTACACGCCAGTACCAGGCCGATCTGATCGGGCCGCTCTCGACCAACAATACCGATGGTGCCAACTCGATCTTCTTCGGGATCGGGCATCGCGCGCGCAGTCCGATCCAACGTACGCAGGCCAAACTTCATTGGGAAGTGGTCCACGAAGGCGAAGCGTTCAGCGGAAACCCGATCACCAACAGTGTGCAGAGCACAGGCGCAAGCATTCCATGGACGAATCTTCCGTTGAACGGTGCCGAGATCAAGGAATTGATCCCGAAACTGCCCAATTACATCCGCCACAAATGGCGCGTGCGCGTGGAATATCCCATGCACCGATCGCTCGATGGCCAGCGCTACAGCCGCTGGTTCTATGGCTTCGCTTCAGGCCACGGCGACATCGGCATCCTTCCGGTGGAACTGATCGGATTCACTGGTGAAGCGATCGATGTCGGCAACCTTCTGGCATGGAGCACCGCATCGGAAAAGGATTGCGATCGGTTCATGATCGAACGCGGGACCGATCCCGATCAACTCGCTCCGATCGGCCAGGTGGAAGCGAACGGGAACAGTCAACAGATCATCAATTACCAGTTCCTGGATCAGGAAGCACCGGCCGGACTTGCCTACTATCGTTTGATGATCGTGGATGAGGATGGATCCATCGAGTACAGCCACACGATCGCGATCCTGCGCCGATCGGGCGGTTCGTTGATCCACCCCAACCCCTGCCATGATCTGATCAACTGGCATTCACCCAATACTCCCGTCGCTTCGTTGCAGATCATCGATGCGTTCGGCAGGATCGTGAAGATCACCGAACCGCAGACCGAACAGGTCGGGTTCGTATCCGTGATCGATCTTCCGCCGAGCACTTATGGCCTTCTCTTGCTCGATGAGCACGGATCGATCTTCGATCGAGCGCGATTTGTGAAGCAATGATCGACTAGTTGGGCATGCCGGTGCTCATCCTTCGGCTCCGCTCAAGGCCTCACGCAACCGATCGCACCCCTACGCCCCGATCGTTTTCTGGCACGCCGCCAGGATCTTGCGCGCATTGTCCAGCGAATCGCTTTCAGCGTAGCAGCGCAACACCGGCTCCGTTCCGCTCGCGCGGATCATCAGCCACTGATCATTATCGAAGAAGAACTTGTGGCCATCGATCGCTTCCACACGGCGCACTTCATAGCCGTTGAACTTTTTGTACGCGCCGCTGGCGCATTCCGCAAGCACTTTCTGCTTCAGGTCCTCGCTTATGTGCAGATCATTACGATCGTAACTGAACGGCCCAACGATCGCATACACTTCCTGGATCAGATCATCGAGCGACTTTCCGCTGCGCGCCATGAATTCCCAGATCGTCAATCCCATCCAGATCCCATCGCGTTCCGGGATGTGGCCTTTGATCGCAATGCCGCCGCTCTCCTCTCCGCCCAGCAGTACATCTTCGCTGATCATGATCCCCGCGATCCACTTGAAACCGATCTTCACCACCTGGTATTCCAACCCGTAGTGCTCGCACATCTTTTTCACTTTCGGCGTGGCGCTGAAGGCCACCACTACTTTTCCGGTGAACTTCTTGTACTTTACCAGGTAGTGGATCAGCAGCAGGATCAGGTGGTGTGAATCCACGAATTCGCCTTTGCCATTGTAAAGCCCGATCCTGTCGGCATCGCCATCCACCGCAAGCCCGCAGTCCAGGCCCTTCTTCTTGATCAGCTCGCTGAACTCGATCAGGTTCTTGTGGATCGGCTCGGGCGCCTGGCCACGGAAACCCGGATTGTGTTCGCAATGCAGCAGCGTTACATCTTTCAAGATCCGCGGGATCACATTCTGGCCCGATCCGTACATCGCATCGAACCCGAGTTTCAATCCGCTCTTGCGGATCATCTCCAGATCGAAGCTCTTCTCCACATGCTTCACGTACATGGTCTCCAGGTCCACGTATTGAAGCATTCCATCCGCTTCCGCTTTTTTCAGATCGATCTTGTTCAGGTCGATCGACGCGCGCTCGGGGATCATATCCTCGATCACCTGTACTTCCTCGGGCAACAGCGGACCGCCATAATGGCCTTTCAACTTATAACCATTGTAGCTCGG
>JAEYYE010000164.1 GCA_023430945.1 Bacteroidota bacterium | reverse complement strand
TGCTGAAGGCGTACGGATAGTTGTAGCCGTCCCAACCCACGACATCGAAGGGATGCGTGGTGTAGATGAACTCGTGCAGCAGGCCTTGCTTCTTGATCAACAGCCGGAACTCGCCTTTCTCGTCGTGCGTCTCCAGATCGGCCGGTCTGCGGATGTCCCGCTCGCAGAACGGTGAGTGTTCCAGCATCTGGCCGAACCAGTTCCGGTAGCGTTTCGGCGTATACATCGGGCGGCGGCTCTCGACGATGAAGTGGCGATTGTCGCTGTCATCGAACCGCAGCGTGTAGATCATGCCACGCGGGATCAGCAGGTAATCGCCATACTTGAAATCGATGTTGCCCAAAAAGGTGCGCAGGGTGCCGCTGCCCTTATGGATGAAGATCATCTCATCACAGTCGGTGTTCTTGTAGAAGTACTCGACGGTCTTGTCCTTCGGTGCGGCAAGTGCGATGCTGACGTCGCTGTTGGTGAGGATCGTTTTGCGCGCCTCCAGATGGTCGTTCTCAGGTTTTACGTTGAAACCATGCAGACGCAACGAATGCATGTTCTTCTCCCGCGCGATCTTCGGTGCAACATCCTTCGCACCCAGGATCTCCTTCACCTGCGTTGGCCGGTGCACGTGGTAGAGCAAGGAGCTCATGCCATCGAAGCCGATGGTGCCGAAGAGCTGCTCGTAGTAGTGCTTCCCTTCGGGGCTCTTGAAGACGGTGTGCCGCTTGTGCGGGATGTTGCCGAGGGTGTGGTAGAAGGGCATATGTTCAGACAGGCGTCCCGCCTGTCGCATTTACAGGCTGGCGAAGAGCCTGCCCGGTGGTTATGGATAGATTCTCATCGATCGGACGCGAAATTTCGCGTCCGTACAACTCCGGGTGCAGCGTGCCATCCTTCGCAAGCCGCGTTTCCTCCTCCGCGATCTGACGGCGCAGTGCACCGGGATCGTTGATCACTTTGGTCTTCGAGCTGCGCGATGGGCGGCCTTTGCGCCACTCGCGTTGGATCGCCTCCGGCAATTGATGGATCTCGCGGCATGACGGCGTGCAACAACCGGCATACTTTTCCGCGCAGGCCTCGCATTGCACCAGCAACAAATTGCACGTGTTCTGGAAACAGTTGGTGATCCGATCGCTCGCAGTGCCGCACTGGAAACAAGTGCTCACCACATCGTCGGTGATGCGCTCGGCCAGACGTCCATCGAACACGAAGTTCTGGCCTTTGTACTTGCTCGGCAGTCCTTTCGATCGGATCTGCCGGGCATAGTCGATGATGCCGCCGTGCAGCTGCCCCACGTTGGTGAAGCCGTGGTGGCGGAACCACGCGCTGGCCTTTTCGCAGCGGATGCCGCCCGTGCAGTACAGCAACACCGGCTCATCCTTCTTCTCCTCCAGCTTTTCGAGCATCTCCTCCACCGCACCGCGGAAGGTGTCGGCCTGCGGGGTGAGCGCACCTTCGAAATGGCCGATCAACGCTTCGTAGTTGTTGCGCAGGTCCACCACGGTGGCGCCTTCGTCCATCAAGCGGTTGAAGGTCTCCGCATCGAAATGCTGGCCTACGTCCGTCACATCGAAGGCATCGTCCTGCAGGCCATCGGCCACCAGCTTCGGGCGCACCTTGATGGTGAGTTTCAAAAAGCTCTCGGCATCATCCTCCACCGCGATCTTGAAGGGCACCTGTGCGAACTCCGGCCTGGCATCGATCGCCGCACGGAAAGCCTCGAAGTTGTGTGTGGGCACTGAAAGTTGTGCGTTGATGCCTTCTTGCGCCAGATAGATGCGCCCCAGCACGCCTAGCGCCTCCCACTCCGCATAGAGCTCATTGCGCAGCGCCAAGGGATCCTGCAACCGCACGTAGCGGTAGAAGCTCAGGGTGGTGCGCGGGAACCCCTCGGCCTTCAGTCGGGCCTTGAGGTCATCGGGACCGTATTTGTTGCGCAGCTCGTGCGGTTCCATGGAACTGCGAAGTTACGGAGCCACTTCAGACCAATTCTCACAAACAACCTCAGTTGAGTCTCACTCTACTACCAGTTTTTGTCCTGGGCATGTGGCAATACGGGCATAATCAACCCAAAATTTATTAGGTTGTGCATCTGGAATTCGTTTGATACGAACATAGCCAGCATGCTTTTTACCGTGAATAATTTGTATAATTCCGTAATAGTAATAAGTCCTACTAGGATTCGAAGGACCCCCAAGAAATACATCAGCTATAATATCCAGGTCACGACTCGGCGTCACATATGGATCTAGTCCGATCCGCATAAAAACAAAAATATGTATTTGCATTTAATGATCCATTAATATGGGACTACCAAAGCTAGAACACAAGCCCTTCACCGGAATGCCGCGTGACGGATAGAAGCGGAAAACCCGCAGCGCAGCGAGGATTTGAAGCGGATAGCCGGACCCCGCCTTCGCTGAAGCTTCGGCGGGCTCGCCCGCTATAGCCCTGGCGAAAGCGGGCGCAGCCCTGGCATCGATCAAAGCGGGGGCACGCCCAAAACCACCAATGCCTCCTTTAGCTTTGCGCCGATCAAAAAAACACATGTCCACTCCGCGCATCCTTGTGATCGGCTCCAGCGGCCAGATCGGTACCGAACTCGTTGAAGGCCTGCGTGCACGCTATGGATCGGAAAATGTGATCGCCTCCGATATAAAGGAACCGCAGGTGAAGCAGGACGGGCCTTTCGTGATGGCCGATGCGATGGACCGGCGTGGGATCGAACGGATCATCGAGAAGCACGGTATAACGGAGGTCTATCTGCTGGCAGCACTTCTGAGCGCCACGGCCGAGAAAGATCCGGCGTTCGCCTGGAAACTGAACATGGAAAGCCTCTTCATCGTGCTGGAGCTTGCGCGTGAGGGAAAATTGAAGAAGGTGTACTGGCCCAGCAGTATCGCTGTATTCGGGCCTACCACGCCGAAGGATCGCACGCCGCAGCGAACCATCGCGGAACCGAGCACCGTATATGGCATAAGCAAACAGGCGGGCGAACAATGGTGCGCCTATTATCACAAGCGCTACGGCGTTGATGTGCGCAGCCTGCGTTACCCCGGATTGATCGGCTGGAAGAGCGCTCCCGGCGGCGGCACCACGGACTACGCGGTGCACATTTTCCATGAAGCGATCCGCAACGGATCGTACACCAGCTTTCTTCAGAAAGGTACCACGCTCCCGATGATGTACATGCCCGATGCGATCCGCGCGACGATCGAATTGATGGAGGCACCCGCGGAAAGGATCAAGGTGCGCAACAGCTATAATCTCGCCGGTTTCAGTTTCGCGCCGGAGGAGATCGCCGCACAGGTTGCTCGCCACATCGATGGCTTCAGGATCGATTATGCACCCGATCACCGGCAGGCGATCGCGGACAGCTGGCCGCGCAGCATCGATGACACAGCCGCCCGCGAGGATTGGGGCTGGAAGCCTGAGTACGATCTGGAACGGATGGTGGACGAGATGATGCTCAACCTTCGCCAGGTGCTCGTGGATCGCACGCAGATGTAACCTCTGCGATCGGATCCACGTAAGCCGTGCACGGATGGTGGCACGGCAATGAGGAATGTGATATCCCTATTGATCGGAGTTGGTGTGATACTGATCTGCATCGCGCAGAGCTCTTTCGCACAAGCCGGAACGATCGCAGCAGATACGCTCAACCGAATCGATGAGACCGGCAAAAAACAAGGCTGGTGGCAGATAAAGGCACCGATCGCGGATAAGCCCAAGTACGATCCGGGTGTATTGATAGAAGAAGGCCGCTACACGAACAGCAAGCGGACCGGCGTGTGGCGCCGATACTGGCCGAATGGCAAAGTGATGAGCGAGATCACCTACCAGATGGGAAGACCGCGCGGGGAATACAAGACCTATTACCCCACCGGAAAGGTGGAGGAACAGGGCACATGGGACCTCGACCGGAACACAGGGAAATTCCAGCGTTACCACCCGAACGGAAAACTCGCCCAGGATTTCGTCTTCAACGAATACGGTACGCGCGATGGCGAACAGAAATACTACCACGAAAATGGCCAGCTCGCGGTGAAAGTGAACATCGAAGAGGGAAAGGAAGAAGGAAAGCTTGAACGATTCACAGCGAGCGGCGATCTGCAACAGGTCGCCGAATTCAACGGTGGCCTGATCAACCAGGCGAACAGTAAATACATCAAGTCGGTGCCGAAGGCAACGGAAGTGAAGGCCGATCCATCAGCACCGCCAGCACCGGAAGTGACGGAGAAGGAAACAACGAATTCGATCGCATTCCGAGCCAACGGTTACAATACGTTGTACGACGAGCAGATGCGGATCTCGCAGCAAGGCGAATACAAGAACGGCCGGTTGCAGGATGGCCGGCGTTATTTGTACGACAAGAATGGGATCCTCACCCAGATCAAGGTATATCGTGGCGGCCGCTACGCCGGTGATGCGGTGATCACTGACGAGGATCGCGTGAATTGATCCCGATCCACAGATCGCTTCTCTCCAATTCTGTGATCTCTACCTTCACCCGCTAAGGTGAACGTAGGAGATGAATGAATTCGAAGAACTGATCCGGCGCATGCTGGCATGGGCGATCCGCAAACTGCGGTTGGTGATCCTGGTACTGCTCGGCTTGATCCTGCTGTTCACGTCGGTGAAAACGATCGGGCCCGAAGAAGAAGGCGTTGTACTCTATCTCGGCAAATTCGATCGCAAACTCGAACCGGGCCTCAACTTGATCCTGCCCTTCTGGTTGGAAACCGTTTACAAGATCCCTGTCCAACGACAATTGAAGCATGAGTTCGGTTTCAGGACCGAAGGCTCGACCGGGTCCCGATCGGAATACGTGACCGACAATTACCGATCCGAATCCTCCATGCTCACCGGCGATCTGAACCTTGCCGATGTGGAATGGGTCGTTCAATACCGGATCGTGGATTCGTACCGCTACCTCTTCCGTGTGCGGAATGCGGAAAAGACCCTGCGGGACATGTCCGAAGCGGCCATGCGAACGATCGTGGGAAATCGCACGGTGAATGAAGTGATCACAGTCGGCAGGCAGGAGGTTTCAACTGAAGTGGAGGTCTATCTGCAGCGCCTGTGCGATGAATATGAGAACGGGATCCGCATCGATCAGGTGGTATTGCAGGACGTGAACCCACCGGAACCCGTGCGGCCCTCTTTCAACGCAGTGAACCAGGCGGAACAGGAACGATCCACATTGATCAACCAGGCCGAGGCGGAATACAATCGCGTGATCCCACGAGCGCGCGGTGAAGCGCTGGAAACGATCCAGCTCGCCGAGGCTTATTCGCTCAACCGGATCAACGGAGCGACCGGCGAAGCGGCACGTTTCAATTCACTCTACAACGAATTCGTGAAAGCGCCCGAGGTTACCAAGAAACGGATCTACCTGGAAACAATGGAACGGATACTCCCGAAACTCGGCAACAAGATCATCGTGGACGAGAAAGGTACCAATGTGCTACCGCTGTTGAACCTCGAAAAGATCCAGCAGAAATGAGCAACACATTGAAGATAGCCGGTATCCTGCTCGCGCTCGCGGCGCTATTCGCGATCTCCACCAGCGTGTTCATCCTCGATGAAACGCAACAGGC
>JAEYYE010000140.1 GCA_023430945.1 Bacteroidota bacterium | reverse complement strand
GAGCTCGATCGCGTGAAGGAAAAGCGGATCATGGAATTGGGCCTTCAACCCGATCGGAACAAATTGCGGCAGATCCTGTCGATGCGCCCGCGGTTGGAGAAAGTGGCGATCAAGGATGTGAAGCTGCGCACATTCATCACCGCTGACGATGCACGTGATGATCTCGTCGCGCACGTGTACGACATCACTTATGGATCGGTGCGAGCCGGCGTGGACAATCTCGTGGTGATCGATGACAGCATCGTGCGTGGCACCACACTGAAGCAAAGCATTCTCAAGATGCTCGATCGGTTGGAGCCGAAGCGGATCGTGGTGGTGAGCAGTGCGCCGCAGATCCGCTACCCGGATTGTTACGGGATCGATATGGCGAAGCTCGGTGACCTCGCAGCGTTCCGCGCGGCGATCGCGCTTCTGAAAGAGACCGGCCGCGATAACGTGATCGATGATGTGTACGATCGTTGCCTGCGTATGCTCGAACTTCCGATCCACGAACAGGAAAATGCTGTGAAGGACATCTACCGCCCGTTCACCGCGGAACAGATCAGCGACAAGATGGCCGAGATGCTTACTCCTTCAGGAACCAAGGCCGAAGTGAAACTGGTGTTCCAGAGCATTGAAGGCCTGCATGCGGCCTGCCCCGATCATACCGGCGATTGGTACTTCACGGGTGATTATCCGACGCCAGGTGGCTTCCGCGTGGTGAACCGCGCTTATGTGAATTATCACACAGGCAAGAACGTGCGCGCTTACTGATCCATCGATCGGATCAGGCCTTTCTTTTTCAGTTTTGCGATCTTCTTCTGTTCGCCACTGATCGTCGCGTTGCCGTGGAGCACGATCGATGAAGAACCATCGATCTTCAGTTTCGCTCTCTTCTGTAGGATCAATTCCGATCCAGGCATCAAGTGCATTTCCGATCCATTGCGCAGTTTCATGGACGACCTCCGATCCATTTCGATCGATGCGCCTTCGGAGATCATCCATCGGGTGGGTGAGCTGTAATAGATCGATCCGCCCGTCGTATCCGGTCTGTCGATCCTTGTTGGTGTTGCGGAACGATCGATGGTGAGCGCTACACGTTCATCCAGGAAAAGCGATCTCCCATTCACACCACGCAGCGGTGGAAGCACGATACTATCACCACACCAGCGCACATCCTCATCGATCCGTACATCGTTGGTGCGGATCCGCACGGTGGCTTCGCCGTTCTGGTCCATCTTCACCAATTCAACGCTCAAACCGTTGAGGTACACCGTGCGTACGTTCGGAGCTCCCCCATTGTACAGCACTTTTTTTCCCGCCCCCACCAACGTCATCATGTTGGCGGTGGAAGGATTCGTTCCCATTCCGATCCTGCGCTTCCCGTTCATGGTGAAGGCATGATCGGGCGATCCGTAGAACACCATTTCACCATCCTCGCGGCCATGGTGTATGCGCGTGCCGGGTACGTAATGCTCGCCACCTTCCAGGATCCCATCGCCGTTGCGATCGTACACCGGCAGCTCCTGCTCATGATTCCCCGTGAGCGGATTCATCACATCCCTGCCAACCAGGTATGGGACCGAAGTTCCACCGAAAGGACAACGTTGGAAAAGCGTATCGCCGCGGCGGTTGATATCGTACAGGCCGAAAGCAGGGAGGGGCCGCAGGTAATCAGCGTTCCCGCCAAAAATGCTCGCACCAACATGATCATCATGCGCCACCTGCATCACCATGAACAGTCCGGGTTCCAAGGGATCTACGCAACCGGACTGATCCTCCCAATGGAAACGATCGGTGGGACTTCCATTTCGGGCCGAACCCTGGTGATTCTCGATCCAGAACCACTGTTGATCGCGATCGGCAGGAATGAATGGCATTCGTATCCTGATCGCATCGCCGGTGGTCACGAAGTCACGAATGATGAAAAGTCCGGTATCGCCTTTCCATGGATCGAGATCACCATCGACCGGCCGCTTCGCCGCATCCAGCGCATTGATCGCATGTTGCGCACCTTCCGGTCGCCAGCCAAGCCGAAGCCGGTCCCACGCTGAACAGGTGAGAAGTGAACTTCCCGAAGCGCCCATCATGCTCCAACCGCCTTGCAGATTGATGAAATGGCTGTTGAACTGCGCCGCATTGCCGCCGCCACTATGGAAGTTGTTGCCGCCAAGCAGCAGGTGATTGTATTCGTGTTTCAGGATCTCGAACGGCAGTGCGTTCATTCCGCCGAAGCGGCTTTGCGAATCCGCCTGATAACCGAATAAGGAACCAGGACTTCCTGCGTCAACGCTGCCTTGGCCATGGGTAAGACCACTGTTCCGAATGATCACCATCACATGATCGAAGCTGTGCGGTGAGTCGGGTCCGGCTTTTTTCGGAAGACCAGGTTTTCCGCCGCGTTCCCACAGATCGAAATCGGCCACCGAAAGGCCATGGCGTGTACGGAAACCTTCGAGTTCATTGGCTTCGGTCACAGCGATCTTCGAAAGCCCGTGCGCCTGGCGAATGTTGTTGTGCTCACTCTCACGGATCGTGATCATGTGATCGATGTAGTCGCCAAGCACCGTGTACTGTCCCAATGAGATGTCATGGTAATAGCGCGTCACCATCGATCGTGGGATCGGTAGTGGATGCGGGTCGAAAACATCGTCCTTCCAGACCGGCAATCTCCCTTTCGGCCAGTGATCGGCACCGTCCGGCTGTGGATCGTTCGCCGGGTTCACATCATATTCGATCTCAGCGAAGATCAACAGCACGCGGATCGTTCCATGCGGCGAGAGATACCACCCATGCCGGCTCTCCTGCAACGGTTTCTCCTGCGGAAAAGCAAGAAAATTGAAGAGAATGAAAAGGATCGAAAGTGCCTGGCGCATCGATCCGAAGTTACGATCGGACTTCATCACAGAGGTCATTCCAGGCTTGACCCGAAATCGCGTGATCAAGCCTTCGGTGCCTTGTACAACGGCACTGTGCTGCACGGCTCACCGAACATCAGGCTCTTCACCACAGGCAGCAGCTTCCCGCTCAATTCCACATACGCGTTCAGCGGCACAGGAAGCTTGCTGCAACCTTTCACTACCACACGCGCACCGCGATATGGCTCAACATCCAACTCCTGCACGAAACGCGTGAACACCGCACGTTCCAATCGATCGCGATCGCCCTGCGTCACGAAAGCGGCATAAGACTGTAGCGCCACCGCGATCAGCATGAAAGCCCATGTCGGCACGATCGCATCGGCGGAACAGTCGATCGAAACGAACTTCCCTTCGTATTGCGACCAGTCATGTTCTTTCACGAATGCGCGCAGATCATCCTCCTTCAAAGCCACCTCCTGCCACAGCAACGGCTTCAGATCGAACACCACACGCTCACCCGCAGGATAGATCTCCTCCAGATCAAGCGTAATGATCCCGCTCGCCGCTACCTTGTTGATGATGGGACCTTCGCTCATTGCTGATACAAAGATCGGCAATGCGCGGCGCTCTCAGCATTTGTTCGTCCCGCGCGGCTCAAGATGCACATCCAGGAATTCCACGTTCCTGATGATGCCCGCTTCGGAAAGAAGCCGCCTCGCCACTGTCACCGCATCACCCCGTTCAGAAGCCACGATGTCGTTCATGCGCAGCACCACGATATCGGCTGAAACGCAACTGTATTCCAACGTGTAATTGCGCTCCTTCGCCGCCTGTGCGGAAAGTTTCGCCAGCATCGCATCGTCCAAGCCATCGATCTTCAAGACCACCAACACATCCGAATTCGTGATCGCAGCTTTCGCATCGGTGGTGGACACGGCGAACAAAAGAGCGAAAAGGGAAAGTACAAGACTGCGCATGGCAGGATCATTTTCATCAAAATTCATCGAATGAACCTGTTGGTGGAATGACGATCGGCAGGTTTTGGGCGAATTCCTGTCAGGTCGCGTCTGCGGCTGCAAGGCCGCCCCCCGGATCAAGCCCAGGGTTGCGGGCTTTCCGCCTCCGCCGCTTACGCAGATCTTGTTTGAACAAGCTGATCTCTTCTTCGATCGGCGATCCGTCACATGAAGCCCAACTCCAGCATGGCCGCCTCGCTCATCATGCTGCGATCCCACGGCGGTTCGAAGGTGATCTCCACTTTGGCACCGCTTACGCCCTGAACTCCCTTCACCTTCTGCTCCACTTCATTCGGCAGGCTCTCGGCCACCGGGCAGGCGGGGGAGGTCAACGTCATGCTGATCTCCACGAACGCATCATCTGCCACGCGCACCTCGTAGATCAAGCCCAACTCGTAAATATCCACGGGGATCTCCGGATCATAGATCGTCTTCAGCACGTCGATCACGCGGTTCTCCAATTCCTTCTTCTCCTCGGTGGTCATGGTTTCAGGAGCTTGCATTGTCCTTGCGTCGTGGTCGTCTGAATTTTCAAAGCGTCGCGTTATCGTTGCGTCGTCGCGTCGTCGCGGTTCATATCGTCTTGAGTAGAGAACGCGAGAGCGTAACGTTTCATTTGGTCCAACATCGCACTTAGTCCATTCGCGCGGTTCGGGCTCAAGTGCTCCCGTAACCCGATCCGATCGATGAAGGTGATCGGTGTGCTCAGGATCTCCTCAGGTGTACGATCGTTCAGTACGCGCACCAGCAGCGCGATCAGGCCTTTAGTGATCATGGCATCGCTGTCGGCGGTATAGTGAATGATGTTCTGTGGCTGGCCTGTCGCGTCGAGCGCAGCCGAGACGTCGGCATCCAGCCACACACGGCTCTGGCAACCACGCACGATGTTCTGTTCGGTCTTCTTCTCCGGTGCGATCAACGGCAACTCCTTTCCCAGCTCGATCAGGTGCTCATACCGATCCTGCCAGTCGCTCATCATGGAGAATTCCTCCACGATGTCTTGTTGGGCTTGGGCGAGGGAAGACAGCATCAATTTAAAATTCTCGTGTCGGGTAAGGCTACGCGCAGGCTATCAAGTCTGTCCGTAGGAATATCATTTCCCTTAAGTTCAAGCGTATGAAGTTGACTCAGTCGGGTAATGCAAGAAGGCACGTCGCTTAACCCTAAATCATTGAGGTGGAGCTGGCGCAACATCGATAGGCTTTCAGTTACAGTACACACTCGCTCCAGATCAATCTTGGGATTGTTGGAAAGGTCCAAAGCATGCAGGCTAGACAGTGCTGAAATGCTTGATGGCAGCGCTTCCAATTGATTCCCACTAAGGATGAGAGATTCCAAATCATGCACCTGCCCCAAGCACTCAGGCAATCTAGATAAGTCCGTGTCAATGATCAATAACTCACGTAGCTTTGTCAATTGACAAATGCTCGAAGGCAATTCTCCAATTGGAACATTGTATAATGTCAATGAAAGAAGTTCGGGCAACTCAAAAAACCGATCCGGTAGAGTGTTGGTCGGATTGTTAGAATAACTCAGATAGTAAATTGACTGATGACCAAAGATCTCTTCAGGAAACTTGTTCAAATCATTATCCGACAACATCAGACCCTCCAACCGCCGACCCTTAAGGTCTAAATTAGGCCATTCCTTAATTGGAATGCTTGCCAATGTAAGACCTACGGTGTGAGGACTCTTTTGTTCCTGCAATTGTAATCGGACCTCACGCTCAAGATCTGATTCGGCAGCACATCCCGTCGCACCTATCACAATGAGAAGTGAAGCCAATATCTGAATTATGTCTTGGGTTTTCATCATCTCAGCATCTTGACAGCTTTCTTCACTCCCGTCATCAGCGAATCAACCTCCTCCAACGTATTGAAACACGCGAAACTCGCACGCGTGGTGCCAGTGATCCCGAACCGCCGCATCAGCGGCTGTGTGCAATGGTGGCCGGTGCGCACCGCGATCCCCTGTTGATCCAGCAAGGTGCCGATGTCGTAGTGATGAACGCCCTCCACCACGAAGGAAACCAAGGGCCCTTTCTCCTTCGCCGTACCAATGATCCATAGTCCATCGATCGCCTCCAATTCCTTGGTCACCTTCTCCAGCAAACGCAACTCGTGCGCGGCCATGGCCTCGATGCCGGTGCTGTTCATCCAATCGATCGCCGCGCCCATGCCGATGATGCCCGCGATGTTCGGTGTGCCCGCCTCGAACTTGAAAGGCAGCCGTGCCCATGTGGTCTCCTCGAAGGTCACCTGGTCTATCATTTCGCCACCACCCTGCCAGGGCGGCATCTTCTCCAGCCACTCCTCGCGGCCGTAGAGCACACCGATCCCGGTGGGCCCATACATCTTGTGCGCGCTGAAGGCATAGAAGTCGCAATCGAGGTCCTGCACATCCACCCGCATATGCGCCACCGCCTGCGCGCCATCCACCACCGTCACAATGCCCCGCTTCTTCGCCTCCGCGATCAGCTCCTTCGCCGGGTTGATCGTTCCAAGCGTATTGCTCACGTGCGAGAACGCAAGGATCTTGGTGCGATCGGATAATTGTCCGATCATCTGATCCTCTGATCTTCTGATCTGCAATTCCCCCTCATCCGTCACCGGTATCACCTTCAGCACCGCACCGTGCCGGGCACACGCCAGCTGCCAGGGAACGATGTTCGCATGGTGCTCCAGTTCGGTGATCAGCACCTCATCGCCCTCCTCCAGCAACAGGTACCCCAGGCAATCCGCAACGAGGTTGATCCCCGCCGTGGTGCCGCTGGTGAAGATGATCTCATGATCATGCCGTGCGTTCAGGTGTTCGCTGACCACCCGGCGAGTACGTTCCTGCGCTTCGGTAGCGAGGTTGCTGAGCGTGTGGATGCCGCGGTGCACGTTCGAGTTGATCGTGCGGTAGTAATTCGCCACCTCATCGATCACCGCTTCGGGCTTCTGTCCAGTGGCGCCGTTGTCCAAATACACCAGCGGACGGCCATTCACCTGCTGGTGCAGGATCGGGAAC
>JAEYYE010000005.1 GCA_023430945.1 Bacteroidota bacterium | reverse complement strand
TTGAATCCAACCTGCACCACGGAAGAGATCTTTTGCTGCACCACACGCGGAACGCGGATCTCATGTTCATCAAGAATGATCTCGAACCCGGAATCCACGCGGATGCCTTCTTCACTTACCACCACCTTGCATGGAATGATCCGTTCGCGGGTGATCCCTTTCAGCGTGAGATCGCCTTTTGCGCGAACGGCGTATTCACCGGGGGAATGCAGATCGATCTCTTCAATGATGCGGCCTTTGAAAATGGACTTCGGCCACTTGCGCGAAAGCATGTAATTCTCGTTGAAATGCTCGCGTTGCAGCGGCGAATTGAACCCGTTGAAGCGATCCATCGGGATCTGCACCGCGAAGGTGCGCGCATTGGGATCGAGTATTCCTGTCGCTTCGGTGTTCGTGGCTGCGATCGTTTCAAGCGGCGCCTTGCTCTCGAAGTTGATCAGCGATCGTTCGATCTTGAGCAGTTCACGCTCTTGTGCCGGCACCAACTTGATCGCAGTGAACAGAAGGATCGTGAGCAGGCTTCTCATGGGATCGGGAACCTAGCGGATCGTATGCCGGATCTAATGAAGTACAATGATCCGCTTCGAATATCGCCCGCCTTTACTCCGGATCAGCATTTGGTAACCGCCGTTTGGAATAGCGCTCACGTCAAGTTTTCCGTCCTTGGGAGAACCGGCGTACACGATCCGCCCGAGTGGATCAACAAGCAGGATCTCATCGATCCGGGCACCGATCGCGATGTGCAATTCCTTATCGGCAGGCACTGGATGAACATTCACCTCCGGCTTCTCTTCCCTATCCACCGCGGTCGGGATGCAATCCTGCAGGATCACGGCCCGATCGCTCGTGGAAGCACTGTCCAGAAAAGTGCTGAACGCCGCTTCATCATTCAGCAGGAAAGCCTTCAACCATGGATCGAGAAAGTCGAACACCACATCGTGCTGCGCAGCCCGGTCGATCGAAAGGTCTGGAAAGCACGTGAACTCCCCAAGTTCACAGGTAAGGTTGCTGTTCGCGAAATAACAATGACCACCACCGTTGATGTTCACCAATGCTTTGCAGTTTGACGACAGCGCGTTGAACATCGGCTGCTGGTGCGCCCCGATCGGTGTTACGCAATCCTCCGATGCGGCGAACATCAAGGTGGGCAGGGTGATCTGGCCGGCCGCCGCTATCGCGCTGGGATCGGTCTCCGCGGCAGCGAAGTTCACGATGGTCTGCACCGGCGGATCCATCGCACCCGCGAGCATGCTCGCTCCACCACCCATACTGTGGCCCATGAGCGCCGTCGCCGGCGCCACGTGTCCGTTGAAGATCGAAGCTGCATCGGAACCTGCGGCTTGAAGTGCGCCTGCGAGAAAGGCCAGGTCCTCGCCGAACGCCTGGTGATCGGGAAAACCACCTTCGGTCGTCGGGAGAACGAGGATGTATCCATCCGGAACGGATCGATCGCGGAAGTTCTCGTACGCATCCACGCTCATCAAAAATCCATGGCCGAAAATGAGCACGGGAAAAGCACCTTCAGCGAACTCGGAACTTCCTGTGGATGATGCTGGAAAATGGATAACCGCGCCGATCTGCCGGTCGCGGCCCGGATCGTAGAACTCCTCTTCCATCGTTCCGATCGCGAAGGGTTGCGCGAAAAGAGTTGAAGAAAAGAAGAGCGCCGAAAGAACAAGAAGGTTCCGCATTCGCGAAAATTAGGGGTTCGGAGCGATCGGCGCCATGTGCCACCGATCGCATCTGGCGGCTATCTTTGCGGCCCACTTTTGGAGAGGTGCCAGAGTGGTCGATCGGGTCTGTCTCGAAAACAGATGTGCCCGCAAGGGTACCGGGGGTTCGAATCCCTCCCTCTCCGCAAAAGCGGGCCGCGCCGATCCGGTGGCGGCCCCTTTCTTTTTTCCCGCGGTGCGGATCGCACAGGCAACGGTGGATCTGTTCCGTGCCACAATGGTAACTTTGAGAGCATGAAGTTCCTCTCCACCGCGATCGGCACCCTGCTTTTTTCGATCATGGCCCTTCATTCCACCGCCGCCGTGGATCTGGTGGTTGAGACCAAGGTGTATCAGCGGCCGGGAGCTGAACCGCGGGTCGAAGTGTATATGGCCTTCATCGCGGGCACCATGATGGACCAGGTGAACGAGCGCGGTTTCCACCAATCGCGGATCGAAGCTCTTACGATCATTGAACAGAACGGCGCTGTGAAGGCCTTCTCAAAGGTGGAAGTGCAGGGGATCGAGGATCTGGACAGTTTGCAGCACGATCTCCTTCACCAGGAGAACTTCAACCTTGCCCCTGGGAATTATGATCTTTCGATTGAAGCACGTGACCTGAACAGTACCGATACCACCGTAACACGCTACAACGCACCGCTGGCCGTGGGTTCGCTGGGGCAGGGCGTGCAGATCTCGGAGATCCTGCTGGCCGAACGGATCGAACCGGCAGAGGAAGGTGGGATCGCCAAGTACGGATACCAGGTGGTACCATTGATCAGTGATTATCTCCCGAAAGAGATCAAGCAATTGAATTTCTATGCGGAAGTGTACAACACCGACAAGGTCTTCGGCGCGGACAGCCTTTACCTTCTCTCCTACCAGATCGAGAATTTCGAGAGCCGCACGATCCATCGCTCATACAAGAAGAACTCACGCGTGAAGGCGAGGCCGGTGGAACCGGTGATCGCGCAGTTCGACATTGGTGATCTTGGATCGGGGAATTACCTGTTGGTGATCGAAATACGGGACAAGAAGGGCGAGCAGCACGGGCGCAAGGAATTCTTCTTCCAGCGGAACAACCCGCTCC
>JAEYYE010000123.1 GCA_023430945.1 Bacteroidota bacterium | reverse complement strand
TTTACCTAAACATTAAACAAAAATTTCAACATATTGACATACAGGCAACTAACTCCTTAAAATTCTGATCGATCCGGTGGAAGGTAAAATAGGATGCGTACCAAAAGAAAAAGCCTGCTTTCGCAGGCTTCTCTTCTTGTGTGCCCAGGACTGGACTCGAACCAGCACACCGGTTAAGGCACTACCCCCTCAAAGTAGCGTGTCTACCAATTTCACCACCTGGGCATTCCGGTAAGGGGCCGCAAATATAAAGACGAACCTTTACTTCTTCGGAAATTTGCTCTTCACCTTGTTCGCGAGGATGCGTGCGCGCTGACCTGCCAGCCTGGCCTGTTCGCCCGTTGCGGGTATGCTGGGATCGGTATGCACCTTTCTCCATACTGTGCGCGTTCGCGTGTGCCACAATACCAACTGGAAGGCATGATCGCGATGGAGGAATCGCAGGCCACTGCCGATCGGATGGATCGATCGCTGGTCGGTGTTGGACATGTCACGAAGGTACTGTGGCGGGCCGCCGGGCATTCTCAAATGCTCGCTCATTATTGGAAGCGCGGCTCACGATCGCCGATCACTTTCCCGCTTCTATCGCGCGGCGTACGCTTCCATGCTCGTGCAACAGTGCCGCGGCTTTCTCCCGATCTATGTTCAGCGCTTCCATCACCATGCGCGTACCGCGATCGATGAGTTTGTTGTTGCTCAGTTGCATGTCCACCATGCGGTTGCCCTTCACTCTTCCGAGCTTGATCATCACCGCGGTGCTGATCATGTTCAGGATCAGTTTCTGCGCTGTGCCGCTCTTCATGCGGGTGCTTCCGGTCACGAATTCCGGACCGACTTCCGCCACGATCGGGTGTTGTGCCACCGCTGTGATCCTGCTGCCGGGATTGCAGGTGATGCAGCCGGTAAGAATGCCTTCGGAATTGCATTTTTCCAATGCGCCGATCACATAAGGCGTTCTTCCGCTCGCAGCGATCCCGATCGCTACATCATCCTTTCCGATCGCATGTTCCTGCAGATCCCTCCAACCTTGTTCAACATCATCCTCTGCGAATTCGACCGCCTTGCGGATCGCTGCATCGCCACCAGCGATCAGGCCGATCACCATGCCATGCGGAACACCGAAGGTCGGTGGACATTCACTCGCATCAACGATCCCGAGCCTTCCGCTCGTACCCGCCCCGAGGTAGAAAAGTCTTCCACCGCGCTGCATGCGATCCACGATCGATTCGACAAGTGCACCGATCGCAGGAATGCATTTTTCCACCGCGGTCGGGACCGTGCTATCCTCCGCATTGATCCCGCGAAGAATGGTCGCGGTATCCATCTTCTCAAGATCGTTGTAGCGTGAAGTGCTTTCGGTGATGGAGGACATGCGCTCGCCGGTGATGATGCAAAGAAAAGGGCCGCGATCGGCGGCCCTTCAAGAGAGATCGGTTTTCTATTCTCCTTCGATCGTTACTTCCACTTGCCTTGAAAGGTGTTCATGAAGGTCTGGTAATCCTGTGTCTTGTAATGGCCGCCACCGAAGTAGTTCAGGATCGGCTCCATCTGATCGGGCGTCATGTAACCCTGCACCGGCGCGAGCACATTCAGATCACTATCGAGGTAAACGATGGTGGGGTAGGCGATGCGGCCATTTGCCGGAGCGATGGTACGCGTAAGGTCGTGCGTTCCATTGCGGCCACCAACTCTCGCCGGATCGAATTCCTTGTTCTCCAGCTTTGTGCCCTTCCAGGTGACCGGCTCACCGCTCTCGGCATTGAACTTCACCGGATAGAAATTCTTGTTCACGAATTCGGCCAACCTTGGATCGGTGAAGGTGCGTGCATCGAGCATTTTGCAAGGTCCGCACCAGCTGGTATAAACGTCGACCATCAATGGTTTGGGAGCTTTCTTCACCTGGGCCTGGGCTTCTTCAATGCTCAGCCATTTTATCGCCTTTGCCGCATCTGGCTTTGGCTCGGTAGGTGTTTGTGCCGCAAGGGAAAGCGGGAGCAAGGCAAGGAACAAGATCAAGCTACGCATGTGCGAAATGTGGGGTCTGCGCGGGGGAATCAAGCTTCGTGCCGGATCGGATCAATGGATGCCCCGCATCAGGCGGCGCACAAATGGCGATAATACGATCAGCACGATACCGGCGACGAGCCCGTAGATCGCGAGCTGGTGGTAGCCTGAAGTGTACGAGACAAGCTTCTCCATGTTCGAAGCATCGGGATCGGCAATGCTCATGCCGGCTCCAAGCAATCCGGCCACGTACTGGCCATAGGCGCTCGCCAGGAACCACATACCCATCATCAAGCCCTGCACGCTTTGCGGCGAAAGTTTCGTCATGAGCGAAAGTCCGATCGGTGAAAGGCAGAGCTCACCCAGTGTGATGATGAAGTAGCCCAACGTGAACACATCGAGTGAAGTGATCCCGTCCGCATCGGCGAAGAAGATGGTCGCGTAGAACACATAGAACGCCGCAGCGAGGAAGAGAAAACCAAGCCCGAACTTCACTACGCTGTTCGGTTCAGCCTTTCTTCTGCTGAGCCAGACCCAGAGCATTCCCACCGGTGCAGCGAACAAGATCACAAAAAGTGAATTGGAACTATTGTTCACCACGTTCGGATCCATCGGAATTCCTAGCAGTGAATGGTCCAGGTTGTTCAGTGCGAACAGGCTGAGCGATCCGCCGCTCTGCTCAAAGAAGGCCCAGAAAAGGATCGAGAAGAGAATGAAAACAAGCGCTGCACCGAGCCTTTTGTTCTCTTCGGTATTGAACTTCCGCATTTCCCACACCAGGTAGATCAGGGTGGCCGGCCCGATGATGTACATGAACAGATCGGTGTAATCCGTGTTGGTCACCAGGATCAGGATGAACGGTATGGCGATCAGCGAGCCGATATAGGTGCCGATCTCATAGAACTTCCGCCGGTTCCTTGGCATGTTGGGATCCAGTGGTGACAGGCCGATCGGCCCCAAGGACTTTCGCGTAACGAAGAAATTGACCAGGCTGATGATCATCACGATCCCGACCAACGCGAAAGCCCAGCGCCAGCTATGGTATTTGCCGATGTACACCATGAGAACACCACCGAGCAAAGCACCCAGATTGATACCAGCATAGAAAAGGCTGAAACCGGCATCGCGACGGCTATCGTTCGTGTGATAGAGCTGACCCACCATGGTGCTGATGTTCGGCTTGAAGAAACCGGTTCCGATGATCGAAAAACAGATCCCCACGTAGAAGAATTCAGAAGGGGAGGCCGCAACGATGAAACCGCCGGCGATCATGAGCAACGCTCCCCAGAAAAGCGACCGCTGGAAACCCAGGATCTTATCGGCGAACACACCACCGATGAAGGTGAACGCATAAACGAATGCCTGGATCGCGCCGTATTGCAGGTTCGCCGTACGATCATCGAGCCCGAGGTTGCTCACCATGAACACTGTGAGCATGCCGCGCATGCCGTAGAAGCAGAAGCGCTCCCACATCTCGGTGAAGAACAGGGCCCAGAGCTGCTTCGGGTACTTCCCCTTGAAGCCGCGGATGTTCTCGATCGAATAAATGGCTGTTTCCATGGATCAACGGATGCCGTGGAACAAGCGGTTCACAAGCGGGCTCATGATCACCAGGAACATTCCGATCCCCACCGCGACCCAGCCCATCTTCGAGTAAACATCGACGTAGGTGGCAAAACTTGCAGCGGTATCCACTGTCGCATCATCGCCACCGTGTTCCACGCCGGTGAGTTTTGCCAGCATTCCGGCGGCATAGTTCGCACCGGCGATGCTCAGGAACCACGCACCCATCGCTGTTCCTGTCATGTCCTTTGGAACAAGTTTCGTCACCATGCTCAAACCGATCGGGCTCAGGAAAAGTTCACCCGTGGTGTGCAACATGTACAGAAGTGCGAGCGTCCACAACGGCACCTGGTATTCCACAGCGAGCGGTGCGGCGAGCAGGATCACCAGATAGCCGAGGCCGAGCTGAGTGATGCCCAAGCCGAACTTCATCGGGATGCTCGGATCCTTCCCAGAGGTCTTCAGCTTCACCCACATTACCGAGAAGATCGATCCGAAGAGAAGGATGAAGGCAGGATTGAAGAATTGCGTGGTCGCGGCGCCCATTTCCCAGCCGAACACTTCGCGATCCACGTTTCGATCGGCGAAGAGCGTGAGGCTGCTACCAGCTTGTTCGAAGCATGCCCAGAACACCACGTTGAAGAACATCAGGATGATGAAACCGAACATCTTGTCCAGCTGCACTTTTCCATCCTTGATCCCGCGCATGATCAAGCTTCCGATCACGAATACGGCGACCACCAGCAGAACATAACCGGCGATCGTGGTGTTGCGAAGAAGGAAGTAGAGCACCGGGATCAGCGCGAAGCATCCGAGAATAACGGCGATGAACGGGCTCAGCGGACCATATTTCGGTTTATACAGGGTCTCCGGTGAAGGCGGTGCGCTCACATGCGCGTAATGTTTGCTGCCAAGTTGGAACACGATGATGCCCGCGAGCATACCGATCCCGGCCAATGCGAAACCGGCGCGTGCGCCATAGATGTGGCCCACTTCCGCGCACACGGTAGTGGCCAGCAATGCACCGAGATTGATCCCGATGTAGAAGATCGTGAAACCGGAATCCTTTCGCTTGTCGCCATCGGGATAAAGGCGGCCCACCATGGTGCTGATGTTCGGCTTGAACAGACCGTTGCCAACGATGATGATCGCCATGCCCCAGAACAACATCATCTCCGATCCGCCCACGATCACGAATTCGCCGATGGCCATCAGAATGCCACCGAACAGCACGGCAAGTCTCGATCCAAGTACCCCATCGGCGATCCGCCCGCCGATCACCGGCATCACATACACCAGTGCAGTGTAGGCACCGTACACGGCGAAGCCCATGTTGTCGCCCATGGCGAGCGATTTCACCAGGTACAGCAGCAGCAGCGCGCGCATGCCGTAGTAGCAGAAACGCTCCCACATCTCTGCGGCGAAGAGCCAGTACAGACCTTTGGGATGCCCGCTTGAAGGCGGCTCCGTCACAGGTATCGTCATCGTATCGATGCTTGAGCTCATATGTTCTGGTTTCGGGTGATCAAGGCCGGTTTCCGGCCGCGCCGAATATAGCGGGTTGATCGGTGCGGACTGCGATCGGGCTTTTTTTCGATCGATATTAGGGCGTGCTCCCGCGTTTGGATCGGTTGCAGCGGGCAAAGCCCGCCGAAGCTTCAGCGAGGCGGGGTCAGGCTATGAGTTCACCCTGAGCGAAGTCGAAGGGCTCCAAGTCCTCGCTGCGCTCCGGGCTTTCCGCTCCTATCCTTCACGCAACATCCGGCCAGGCTTAACGTCTCCGATCGGTCCCGATTTCAACCTATCTTGTTGCGATCATTCAATTGCTTATGTCACGACACGTAACCGGGATCGGTGGCCTCTTCTTCCGATCGGACGATCACAAAGCGCTTGCGCGCTGGTATGAGCAAAGTTTCGGCATCAACAGTTCCGAAACGGGTTTCATCTGGCAGCAGGATGCCGGCCCAACCGTGTTCTCACCGTTCAAGCGCGATACCGATTATTTCGCCAGCGAGAAGCAGCAGTTCATGTTGAACCTTCGTGTACAGGACCTGGATGGACTGATAAGCAAATTGGAAGCGGAAGGAGTGAAGATCGATCTGAAACGGCAGGATGAGGAGTACGGCCGTTTCGCATGGGTGTACGATCCCGAAGGGAACAAGATCGAACTGTGGGAGCCGAAGTAGGTCTTACTTCCGCAGGATCTTCTCAATCGCCTTTCCTTTCGCAAGCTCGTCCACCAGTTTGTCGAGATAGCGGATCTGTTGCATCAGCGGGTCTTCGATCTCTTCCACGCGGTAGCCGCAGATCACGCCGGTGATCTTGTGCGCGTTCGGGTTGAGCTTTGCTTTTGCGAAGAACTCCTCGAAGTCAATCTTCTTTTCGATCACTTGCTCGAGTGCTTTCTTATCGTAGCCGGTTAGCCATTCGATCACGGTGTGCAGTTCTTCTTTCGTGCGTCCTTTCTTCTCCACTTTGGTAACGTAGTGCGGATACACGCTGGCGAACGGCATTTTGTAGACGCGTGTGTTCTGCATGGATCTCACATTTTTCGATCGGAATGTATTGCGTCATTTCATGATCTCACGGATCTCCCGGCTCGCGTGCCGCATCAATCTCCATCTTCGCCAGCTGCGCTTCGCCATCGGCCACAACACTTCGGAGAGGAGCACCCATGCATAGGCTGCAGGAAGTAGGAAGGGTAGCACGAGGAAGAGCTGCAGACGTTTTCGCGGCCGTTCATCGCGGAAATCATGACTAAAGAAAAAGATCCAGATCGCTGTTGCGATCAGAAGGATCGGAGAGAGAATTATACCTACTGAAACGACAACGATCTCCTGCGGCGTAGGCTTGTCATACTCTGCCGGCTTGCTCTTTTTCAACCACCCATGCAGGCGAACGAGCGGTCCTTTTTCGACCGGCCGATCATTGCTTGTGCGTGACTGGAACGAGATCGACATTTCTGCCAATGTAAGAAGTACTTCCACCGATCGGATCACGCGTGATGTGGATGAGCGATCGCAGCGGAAGATCGCTGGCTGGTCTGGCGATCCGTGTGATCCCTGCATTGAAAGATCCCCCAACTTGTGGGTCGATCTAGATTTCCTGCGAATGAGTGATCGACGAGGCGGAAAATGTCCCACCATTCACTGCCAAAGAAGGCCTGTCGTCCGACCGGCTTTTCGATAGTGATCCTCGTGTCTAGCGCACCAGCGTCACGTGCCCGAACACTTCGTATTTATCCTTCAGGATCGCATCGATCACGAAGGCGCGGAAAACATAAACGCCGCTCGGCAGTTCGCTTCCACCGGCTGTTCCATCCCAGCCTTCACCGGGATCGGAGCTCTTGAAGATCACCTGGCCCCAGCGATCGTAGATGTTCAGGTCATACGACTCCAGGTCGATCACATTTCCGATCGGATGGAATACATCGTTGATGCCATCGCCGTTGGGTGAGAACGCGTTGGGAGTGAAGTAGACATATTCTTGCGGATCGAGCCACGCCGTGAGCGTATCATGCGCGTAGAATTTTGCGGAGAGTGCGAAAGCGCTGCTGTCATCAGGCGTGAATGTGTTGTGCGGCAGCGTCCAGTAAAGAAAGTCGAAGTACATCTTCGGTGTAACGCTGAACTGCATCTCAAACCCTTCATAAACGTTCACGCTCGTGGGGAAGTTCTCGTAGGTGACGCCATCGAAAGTGATCGAACCCGCACCTTTCGGCACCATGTCCAGCACGATATCGTAAAGGCGGGCCGGCAGGAAATGCGCAACGATGCTATCGGCCGCAAGCACTTCCATGGTGACCAATGAATCCGTGAGTGAAGGAAGGATCGAGTTCGTGCTGAATACTTCCCAATGGCTGAACGCCCAATCAGTGGCCGGGATCGGCGCCATTTCGATCGTGAAGTTCTCGCCGATCTGATCGGTGTATGGA
>JAEYYE010000096.1 GCA_023430945.1 Bacteroidota bacterium | reverse complement strand
GTGCAGTTGATATCAACGACAAGGACAACAATGCCCACACGGACGATAAGTAAGCTTGCTTGACCATTGCGGCCTGCACCGGTGGTGAAAGGCAGGCTGCACAGGAACGGCACCCATTGGGTGCCGTTCTTCTTTTTTATATGCGGTCCAATACCCCGAAGGCGATCGCCAGCAGGATCACGCCGGCCAGATCCATCCAGATGCCGCAGCGCACCATCTGGCGGATCGGGATGCGGCCGCTGCCGAAAACGATCGTTTGCATGGGCGAGGCCACCGGCAACATGAAACCGATGCTCGCGGCCAGCACGGCGGGAATGAGCAGGGAATGTGGATCCATGCCCCACTTGGCCGCCATGCTCGCCACCAGTGGAATGATGAGGCTGGCCGTGGCCGAATTGCTGCCGAGCTCGCTCATCGCCGAAACAATGAGCACCACGGCACCGATCAGGATCACCGGAGGCAACGATCGCAGCCCGGCCATGCTCTCACCGATGATCTCCGACAGGCCGCTTTTGTCAACACCGTATGCCAATGCGAAGCCGCCACCGAGAAGAAGCAGCACGCCCCAGGGAACACGGCCCTCCGCGAAACCCCAGCTCATCAAACAACTTCGATCGGGCTCCCTGGAACCTGACGGTACTATGAAAAGCACGATCGCGCCGGCCACTGCAATGGCAGCATCCGTCAACGCAGTGATCCCCGTGAGCGAACGCCAACCGCGGATCGTGGTGGCTTCATTGATCTTCAGGTCATCGCCGGTGATCCATGCCGATGCGACCAGACCGAAGATGATCAACGCACGGATCTCCTCCGTGCGCGGGGCACCGAGCGCGATCGCACGCTGCCTTACGTTCTCCTGATCACCGAGCGATGCTGTGCCAACATTGAACACCACGCGCGTTAGCAGAAGCCAGGCGATCGCCATGTAGATCGCCGCGATCGGTACGCCAAAGGTCATCCATTCCGCAAAACCGATCGTTGATGCCTGTGGCCGTGCACGCAGGAATTCCAGAAGGATCAGGTTGGGTGGCGTTCCCACCGGTGTGGCCATGCCGCCGATCGTGGCACCGTAAGCCACCGCCAACAAGAGCGGGATGGTGATCCGCTGCCGCACTTCCGCGGGCGCCTCTTCATCATCAAGCAGGCTCAAGGCGATCGGCAACATCACCAATGCGGCGGCCGTGCTGTTGATCCACATGCTCAACACCCCGCATGCCACCATCATTCCCAACACGATCCGAGAAGGCGAGCCGCCGATCAACGAAACGATCTTCAAAGCGATCCGACGGTGTGCGCCGCTTTTCTCTATCGCCAACGCAATGATGAATCCACCGAGAAAGAGAAAGATGATCTCACGCGCGTAGTTGTTTGCCGTATCGGCCACCGATCCGATCCCGGTGAGCGGAAAAAGGACCAGTGGAAGGATCGATGTTACGGGAAGTGGCACTGCTTCGCTGATCCACCAGATCGCCATCCACGCGACGATCCCTGCCATGATCGCCGGTTGATCGCCGTGGTGCCGCATCAGCAGGAAACCGACGCCTGCCACCACAGGTCCCCCAATGCGAAAGAGCAACGTGCGTGACATCAGAAAAGCGAACGTACGGTGCCAAGGTAGAATGTTGTGAACAGAGGTTGGCGAACGCTTCCATCCGGAACGACCTTGCTCGATCGACACCGACATGTTCTGTCATACCACATACTGAACATTTGCAGATGAACGCTAGAGAACTGAAGGCAGCATTCCTGAAAGATCATGCGGAACTTTTCGAACGCGGCTTGATATTCTGCGGGATCTTCTTCACACCATTCAGCGAGCACAGTGAGGAAGCGGAGATCGACCTGGACCCCGTTCCCGGAAATGATGTGATCGATGTGATGCACACGTTCATTTTCGATTCGCGAAAGATCCCGGAAACCTACAAGGGTTTCAGGGTATCGAACCAGCGTACAACATGCGATGATCAACAGGAGAGTATTTTCAGACCCAATTATCTTCCAGAGGAATTCGTGATCGGTGATGATGAAGTGATCTACGTTGAGGATGCGGAAGCTCCAATGCGATATACAACATTCGTAGATCGTTGCGAGGATGACCTCCGGAAAGCCTTTGGAGATCCCTCGATGACCCGGATGGACCTTCTGGATGCCTTGGCATGGGGGAACTTCCAAAGGCATTGCGATCTATATCGGCGGATCAAGCACGATCGAAAGACGGGAAAAGGCTATCCGCCGAATAATGAGATGCAGGTGGTCATATCCTGCCTGCGAGGGCGAGATCAGGATTGACCGCCCGCCAGAGCGACTCAATCCAACTTCAGCACCGCCAAAAACGCTGATTGCGGCACTTCCACCGATCCAACCTGGCGCATGCGCTTCTTCCCTTCCTTCTGCTTTTCGAGCAGTTTGCGCTTCCGGCTGATGTCGCCGCCGTAGCATTTGGCAGTAACGTCCTTGCGCAGCGCCTTCACGGTTTCGCGCGCCACGATCTTGGCACCGATCGCAGCCTGGATCGGAATATCGAACTGCTGGCGCGGGAGCAATTCCTTCAGCTTGCTGCACATCTTCTTGCCGAGCTCGTGCGCATGATCGCGGTGGATCAAGGCGCTCAAGGCATCCACCTTTTCGCCGTTGAGAAGGATATCCAGCTTGATCAGATCGCTTTCCTTGTGGCCGATCGGATGGTAATCGAAGCTCGCGTAACCGCGACTGATCGATTTCAATTTGTCGTAGAAATCGAACACTACTTCGCCGAGCGGCAATTCGAAATTCAGTTCCACGCGATCGGTGGTGAGGTACGTCTGGCCGGTAAGGATCCCGCGCTTCTCGATGCAAAGCGTCATGATGGACCCGGTGTACTCGGCCTTGGTGATCACCTGCGCCTTGATGTACGGTTCCTCGATCTTCTCGATGTGCATCACCTCGGGCAATTCGCTCGGATTGTGCACCTCGAGCACATCGCCGTTGGTCTTCGTAACGATGTAACCCACGTTGGGTACCGTGGTGATCACCGTCATGTTGAACTCGCGTTCCAACCGCTCCTGTATGATCTCCATGTGGAGCAGCCCGAGGAAGCCGCAGCGGAAACCGAAGCCGAGCGCAGCGCTGCTCTCGGGCGTCCATGTGAGGCTTGCATCGTTGAGCTGCAGCTTTTCCATGGCATCGCGCAATTCTTCGTACTCATCGGTATCCACGGGGAATATCCCCGCCCACACCATCGGTTTCACATCCTCGAAACCCTTGATCGATTCTGCGCACGGCCGATCCTTGTGCGTGATGGTATCGCCTACCTTTACTTCACTCGCCGTTTTTATCCCGCTGATGATGTAACCCACATCGCCCGCCTTCACTTCGGGGCGTGGGGTGATCTCCATCTTCAAGATCCCGACCTCATCAGCATTGTATACCACACCGGTGTTGAAGAATTTCACCTTGTCGCCCTTGCGGATCGTTCCGTTCATCACCCGGAAATACGCGATGATCCCGCGGAACGAATTGAAAACGCTGTCGAAGATCAACGCTTGGAGCGGAGCTTCCGGATCGCCCTTCGGCGCTGGGATCCTTTCCACGATCGCTTCCAGGATCTTGTCCACGCCGAGACCGGTCTTTCCGCTGGCGCTAAGGATCTCCTCCCTACGGCAACCGAGCATGTCCACGATCTGGTCCTTCACCTCTTCCGGATTCGCACTGGGCAGATCCATCTTGTTCAGGATCGGGATTATCTCCAGATCGTGCTCGAGAGCGAGATACAGGTTGCTGATGGTCTGGGCCTGAATGCCTTGCGTAGCATCTACGATCAACAATGCTCCTTCACACGCAGCGATGGACCGGCTCACTTCATAACTGAAATCCACATGGCCCGGCGTATCGATGAGGTTCAATACGTACTTCTTCCCGTTCAGGGAATAATCCATCTGGATCGCCTTGCTCTTGATGGTGATCCCGCGTTCGCGCTCCAGGTCCATATCGTCCAGGTTCTGCGCCTGCATATCACGATCGGCGATCGTGCCGGTCATGTGCAGCAACCGATCGGCAAGTGTGCTTTTGCCGTGATCGATATGTGCGATGATGCAGAAGTTGCGGATGTGATCCATGTGCGGAACGGCCGGAAAAAGGGCCCGCAAAGGTAGTCGGAAAGCCCGATCGCCGTACCTTGGCGAGCCGATCGGTGGCCAATTATCGAGGCCAGGCAACCTTTCCCGCGCCGATCGCATCATCACTCCGGCTGGTCATGACGGACGAACAACTGGTTGTAGGCTGTTTGAAGGGCGATCCCGTTGCCCAGAAAGCGCTGTACCAGCAGTTCTCGCGGAAGATGATGAGCATTTGCATGCGATACGCACACAACAGGGATCAGGCCCAGGACATGCTCCAGGACGGTTTCGTGAAGGTCTTCCAGAAGATCGATCACTACCGTGGCGAAGGGCCGTTGGGTGGCTGGATCGCGCGTACCATGGTGAACACCGCGCTCGATCACATCCGGCGCAACAAGATGTTCGATCACAGCCTGGATCTGACCGAAGCCGAACATCTTCACCAGGGAGATGAGACCGTGCTTACCGGCATGAGCACCGATGAGCTGATGGAATTGATCCAGTCGCTGCCGACGGGTTATCGCACGGTCTTCAACCTGTTCGTGATCGAAGGTTATGCGCATAAGGAGATCGCCGAAATGCTCGGCGTTTCGGAGAACACCTCGAAGTCGCAATTCATGAAGGCCCGCGCCTACCTGCGCAAGCTGCTGCCAAAGGAGGTAGCGGCCAATTTCGGACATGTACATGAAGCCTGATCTGAGAAATATCCTACAGGAACGTTTCCACGGGCACGAGGCCGATGTGGATCCGGGTGTTTGGGAAGCGATCCAGGCCCAGATCGCAGTGCCGGCGCCCGATCCGATCGAAGAGCTTTTCCGCGATCGGTTCCAGGGACATGAAGTCCCTGTCGACCCAGGTGTATGGAGTGCGATCGGTTCGCAGATCGGCCATGGCGCTGCAGCGGGTACAGCGGCCTCGGGCGGAAGTCTGGCCGGTTGGTTCGCCGCGGCGAGCGCAGTGGTGATCATTTCGGTGGGTGTGTTCCTTTACAATCCCGATGGATCGGATCCAACGATCGCTTCCGTGGAAGAGGCCGTTCCGGTGCGCATAGAGAAGAAGACCACCTCAAAAGAGCTGGTTCCGATCGAAGGAACGCAGGTCGGGCAGGCTGGTGAGAAAGTAGAAGTTGTTTCCGAAAAAGAGACAGATCCCATCTCAGCAAGTCCGATCGCAGAGGCAAAACCCGATCGTTCCAAGGCTGAAGTGGATCGTACTGTTCACAAGACCAATGGCAACACACCTTCCTCGCCGCGCACGATGGAACCTCGCATTTCCGCTGCACCGGCCACCACACAAGGATCCCAGCAGCCTGAAGAGGGTGCCGCGGTCGTTGAAAGTGTGATCATCAAGCTTGCAGAAGAAGTGCACCTGGAATCGCAGGCTGCGGATGTTCCCGATCCGGTGGGTCCGCCTCCGGTTCGCAGCGAATATGTTGAAAGCATCGATCGGACCGCGCCGCCCA
>JAEYYE010000037.1 GCA_023430945.1 Bacteroidota bacterium | reverse complement strand
ATCTGGAGATCTGCACGAGGCTGGAGGCCCTTGATCTGAAAGGCGGAAAGGACCACATCCTGCCGAACATGCGGAAATGTTACGAGGAATTCATCCGGATGGAATTGATCGGGCGGGATGAATTGCCACTGTTCCATGCCTGGTGCAATGACATTGAGGGATCGAGTATCGCCTGGTAATATCTCCGATCGATGCCGGACCGATCTTCCGCGGAAATGAACGATCAAGAGACTTGCCAGGCGAAGCCGTTCTCCACTAATTTTCCTGGAATGGTGGTGAAATTCATACGCACAGCCGATACCTACCCACTGCGGCTGAAAGTGCTGCGCCCCGGCGGAACTTTGGAGGATTGTGATTTCCCGAACGATCGGCTCGAGGGATCTTTCCACCTTGGTACACATGCTGGTGATGAACGTATCTCCGTCGCTTCATTCTATCCTGAGAAACATCCCGCATTGAATGGCTGGAAACAATTCAGATTACGCGGCATGGCCACCGATCCCGCGTTCCAGGGAAAAGGCGCAGGGAAAAGATTGATGCAGTTCGCGGTCGATCACCTCAAGGACCTGCGGGTGGATGTGATCTGGTGCAACGCACGCACGGCAGCCGTGCCATTCTACGAGAAATTGGGATTCGTCACCAAAGGCGATGAATTCCAGATCCCGGGGATCGGTCCGCATTTCCTCATGATCCGGAAACTGTGATCGCAAGCAGATAGTTTCGCGCCGTGCAGCGGCGCTCCCAGATCACGATCCTCCTTCTCGTCCCGATCGGGCTTCTGGTGAAGCTTCTCCAGATCGGTGTGAACGATCTGGCGCACGATGAGCCGTTCACTGTATTGCAGGCACATAGAACGATCGCGGGGCTTTTCCAGATCCTGCCCGAAGAGAACAATCCGCCGCTGCATTTCCTCTTGATGCACTTCTGGGTGAAGCTCGTGCCGCTCGATGAAGGCTGGCTCCGACTTCCTTCCGCGATCTTCAGCGCATTGATCGTTTGGCCCTTGTTCCGGATCGGTGAACGGCTTACTGGATATCACATCGCGCTGATCGCCTCACTCCTCTCCTTCTTCAGCAATTATCATGTTGGCTTTGCGCATGAAGTGCGCGCGTACTCGCTTTTCGCATTGCTCGCCACCACCAGCATCTGGCAACTGATCCGCGTAAGCGAAGGCCGATCGATATTCTGGCTGGCTGTCGTGAACGTTCTTTTGATCTACACACATTTCTTCGGCTGGCTGATGATCGGGATCCAGCTCCTATGCGTACTCTTATTGAAGGAATGGCGCAAGGATCAGCGATCGATGATAAAGGTGATCGCGATCGCGCTTCTTTCCTATCTGCCCTATTTCTACATCTTCCTACTTCGCCTGAACACCAGTGTTGGTGAAGGAACGTGGCTCGATCCTCCTTCCATCGAAGAACCGTACAACATGATCTGGCGCTGGAGCAACGCACCGATCATGGCAGCAACGCTGATCATTCTGATAGCGATCCATTCGATCCGCTCCAGGATGCGTGATCTGCTCACGCGCATGGCCGTGATCTGGACGTTCGTTCCGCTGATCGGAATGTTCCTGGTCTCGTTCATGGTGCCGATGTATTTGGATCGATACCTGATCTACGCATCGCCGGGATTCTATCTGTTGTCGGCCGTTTCGCTTCACTCATTGGTCCCTTTTCCCAAATGGAAGTTGGTGCCTTCCGCGCTGGTGGTCCTTCTCATGGTCTTCACTTTCCAACTGAGGAACACTTCATGGCCGAAACCTTCGGAAGTCGTGAGAACTGCGGAAGAATTGAAGCAAGGAAATAACGCGATCGTTCTGATCCATCCATGGTGGTACGCGCACACATACGCCTGGCACCTCGATCGCGAACTTTTCAGGGATCCCGATCGCTTGATCGAGAAACTCGATGAACGTTCGATCATTCCGATCCATGAGATCCCTTCGATCACGATCGGACCGGAACAAAACCTGGTGATCGCTGTGATCGCTGGTGCGGAAGAAGGCCGGCAATTCACCGAATTTCTTGCACGCGAGCAGATCACCACACGCACGATCGAACCGGATCGGAATGTGCGGGTCGATCTGCTCACGCGCTGATCACGACCGCCGCCCGCCGCCTTCCATCCAGCTTTGCAGAATGATCGTGGCGCTGATCCGGTCCAGCTGGCCTTTCTCGCGCCGCGCCATGCGCCCTTTCCCACTTTCGTTGAGCACCTGTTGCGCCATGCGGCTCGTGAAACGCTCATCGATCGTTTCGATCCATTGTTGCGGAAAATGCTTCTTCAGTTCCTGGATGAATTTCAGCACACCTTCGGTGCCGTGCGTGGCGCTGCCGCTCATGTTGGCCGGAAGCCCGATCACAAAACCTTCCACCTTTTCCTTCTCGAGATACTTCTTCAAATAAGCGATCAGATCGGCAGTGGCCACGGAATCCAACGCGGTGGCGATGATCCGCAGCGGATCGGTAACAGCAAGGCCCGATCGTTTACCACCGTGATCGATCGCGATTATCCGTGACATCCGCGCAAAGGTGGTCAATAACCGGACTTCACTTGGAAATTGAAAATTGGATATTGATCATTGGATATTTTTTCGGCGAATTCCGGCCTGGTCGTGGCTGCGACTGCAAGTCCTCGGCCGTTGTCCCGCAGTACTGCGGGAGCACGGCCTGCGGGCTTTCCGCCTTCGCCACTTACGCAGATCTTCGTTCTCACGCACAAAGTCGCTGATCCATTACCGATCATCTGGCGATGCGAAGCGCGTGAGCGATAGGAGCGGCAGCCCGGACCGCAGGGAGGACTATAGCGGATAGCGCGACCCGTAGGAGCCGCAAATTTGCGGCACCTACGGGACACGCCCGACACTCAACCACACAACATGAAAAAAGTCCGATCGCAACAGCCCGCAGGTCAACCTTCAACCCGAATTTTACACCCATGCATGAACTGATCGAAAAGGCGTGGATCGACCGATCGATGTTGCGCGATCCCGAGGTGGTGAACGCGATCGAAGGGGTGATCGAGAAACTGGATCGCGGCGAACTGCGCATCGCGGAACCGAATGTCGCGCCGAGCGCAGCCGAGGCGTGGAAGGTGAACGATTGGATCAAGAAGGCTGTGATCATGTATTTCCCGATCCGCCAGATGCATACGATCGAGGTGGGCCCTTTCGAGTTCCACGACAAGATCCCGCTGAAGAAACGCTACGCGCAACTGGGCGTTCGCGTGGTGCCGCATGCGATCGCGCGCCACGGCAGTTTTCTCGCACCCGGCGTGATCATGATGCCCAGTTACGTGAACATCGGCGCGTACGTGGATGAGGGAACGATGGTGGATACGTGGGCCACGGTGGGCAGTTGCGCGCAGATCGGGAAGAACGTGCACCTGAGCGGAGGCGTGGGCATCGGCGGTGTGCTGGAGCCTGTGCAGGCCGCACCGGTGATCGTGGAGGATGGCTGTTTCATCGGATCACGCGCGATCGTGGTGGAAGGCGTGCACGTTGGAAAGGAAGCGGTGCTCGGCGCGAACGTGGTTTTGACCGCAAGCACCCGGATCATTGATGTAACGGGATCGGGACCGAAGGAGATGAAAGGCCAGGTGCCGCCGCGATCGGTGGTGATCCCGGGGGCCGTTCCGAAGAAATTCCCGGCCGGCGAATACGGTGTGCCATGCGCATTGATCATCGGCCAACGCAAGGAGAGCACGGACAAGAAAACATCGCTGAACGAGGCCTTGCGGGAGCACAACGTGGCGGTGTGAAGCAATTCCTGATCATACAGACCGCCTTCCTCGGCGATGCCGTGCTGGCCACGGCGTTGATCGAAAAACTGCACGCCTTCTACCCGGATGCGGCGATCGACCTGATGGTGCGCAAGGGGAACGATGGCCTTTTCACCGATCATCCGTTCCTGCGGAAGTTGTTCATCTGGGACAAGCGATCTAAGAAGAACACGAACCTTTTCAAACTGATCGGCGAACTGCGCAAGACCGAGTACGATCACATCATCAACGCGCAGCGCTTCCTCAGCACCGGCTTGATGACCGCGCTTGCGAGTGGAAAGGAGAAGATCGGTTTCGACAAGAATCCATTGAGCTTCCTTTTCGACCGGAAAGTGAAGCATGCGATCCCAGATCCGGCGAAGATCCGGCCGTATGATCCTTCGTCTTCAGCAGACAATACGGTACACGAGGTCGTTCGGCTGAATGCGTTGATCGCACACATCACAGACGGTTCACGACCGTTACCAAGTCTTCATCCATCGCAAAGCGACCGCGCGGCAGTGGATCATCTGATCATCTCATCATCCGATCATCTGATCGTGATCGCTCCCGCTTCCGTGTGGTACACGAAGCAATGGCCGGAGGAAAAATGGATCGAGCTGATCCAAACATTGCCGACTGATCGGCGCGTTCTGTTGATCGGTGCACCGGGCGATGTGCCGCTTTGCGATCGGATCGTAAAAGCCGCAGGTCGCGGCGAAGTGCTGGCCGGTAGGTTGACGTTGCTACAAACGGCCGCGCTCATGCAGCGCGCGGAAATGAACTATGTGAACGACAGCGCTCCGCTGCACATCGCCAGCGCGATGAACGCGCCTGTCACCGCGATCTTCTGCAGCACCGTCCCGGCATTCGGCTTCGGGCCGTTGCGTGAGAACGGGCGCGTGGTGGAACGATCGCAGCCTTTGTACTGCCGGCCTTGCGGCTTGCACGGCTACAAGGCTTGTCCGGAAAGGCATTTCAAGTGTGCGCGGGAGATCGGTGTAGAGCGGGTGATGAAGCCGATCTGATCGCCCACTTCCCTCATTCCGCCTACTTTTGCGGCCTTTCCATGGCCGATCGTGCAACTTTGGTAACGATGCTTCCGGAACGTACCAGCAACTATAGCGTCGATCCCGATCGGCTGAAGGGTGCGGAGCGTGAACCGATCTTTGCCGCCGTGGCGCAGGAAGCTGCAGCCCTTTCAGTTCCCGCGTTCGTGATCGGGGGCTACGTACGCGATCGGTTGATCGCGCGGGAGTGCAAGGATATCGACTTCGTGGTGGAAGGCGATGGCATCGCATTCGCACAGCACGTTGCAAAACGCCTGGATGCCGGTCAGGTGCACGTATTCAAGAATTTCGGTACGGCCATGTTCCGGTGGAAGGATCTGGAGATCGAGTTCGTGGGCGCACGAAAGGAGAGCTACAGCCGCAACAGCCGCAAACCGGAAGTGGTCCCCGGTACGATCAAGGACGATCAGGATCGGCGCGATTTCACGATCAACGCGCTCGCCATTTCGCTCAATCACGGAAGCCTTGGCGCTCTGGTGGATCCGTTCGGTGGCCTGCTGGACCTGGATCGCGGGCTGATCCGCACACCGCTGGATCCGGACATCACTTTTAGCGACGATCCGTTGCGCATGTTGCGTGCGATCCGTTTTGCGAACCAATTGGGATTCGTGATCGATCCGACCACCTTCGATGCGATCAAACGGAACGCCCATCGCCTGGAGATCATCAGCGCTGAGAGGATCCACACCGAGCTGAACAAGATCATCCTCACCCGCAGGCCCAGCATCGGCTTCAAGTTGCTGCTGGAGAGCGGCCTTCTTCCGCAGTTCTTCCCGGAAATGGTGGAGCTCCAAGGCGCGGAAGAGAAACACGGCATCGGCCACAAGGACAATTTCTACCACACGCTGCAGGTGCTGGACAATGTGTGCGAGAAGAGCGATGATCTCTGGCTGCGCTGGGCCGCGATCATGCACGACATCGCCAAGCCGAAGACCAAGCGCTTCGAACCCGGCCACGGCTGGACATTCCACGGCCACGAGGACAAAGGCGCGCGCATGGTGCCGGGGATCTTCCGCCGGTTGAAACTGCCGCTTGATGAAAAGATGCGTTTCGTGCAGAAGCTGGTGGCCCTGCATCTCCGTCCGATCGCGCTCACCAAGGAAGAAGTGACCGATTCCGCGGTGCGCCGATTGCTCTTCGATGCGGGCGATGACATCGATGCGTTGATGATCCTGTGCCGCGCCGACATCACCAGCAAGAACGAGAAGAAGAAGGAGCGTTACCTGAAGAACTATGAGCTGGTGATCGAAAAGCTCAAAGAGGTGGAGGAGAAGGATCGCGTTCGCAACTTCCAGCCACCTATCACCGGGGAGGATATCATGAAAGCATTCGGCATCGGACCATCAAAGCTGATCGGCGATATCAAAACGGTGATCAAGGATGCTATCCTCGATGGTGAGATCCATAACGATCGTGAAGAAGCGTGGGACTTGATGATCCGCACTGGTCGCAAGCTTGGAGTGGAACCGATCACTGGCATGGAGCGGCCGGTGTGATCAATGCCTCCGCGTCGGACCCAGGCTTGAATAGAGCTCATACCGCTTCTTCACGTACAGAAGGAATTCATACTGCGAAAGCCCTTTGATCACGTCATCGGGAACGTTCAGGAAATCGATGAAATCATCGAAGGCCTCATCGTTCAGGTTGATGATATCATAGGCGACATATTTCATCAGCAATTCCTTCAACAGTTCGCGTTTTCGATCCTCGTTCTCCAGCTGCGCGACAAGCCTTTTGCTTCTCTCCCTTCGGCTGAATTCCTGATAGAGGAACGTGATCGGACTTTCCAATGCGTTCACCGTACTGATCCTGTAATCGCTTTCCTTATAACCAAGTTTGTCAATGTCCTTCTGGATCTCGCGCAAGGTGCGCTCGGGCAGGATCTCCACTTCGGCGAGCTGCACACTGATCGGCCGGAGCTTTAGAGCCACTTCATAGCTCGCTTTTGGAACACTGTCCGCCATAGTGATCCAGATCGTTTGGTGTCCGATCGAACCGATCATCAGCGTATCGGTCTGCAATGCGCGTACGGTGAACGTACCATCAGCATTTCCGAAGGTGCCCGATCGTGTGCGCTTGTTGACGATCATAAGGTCGTAGAAATTCCGATCGGGACCACCGGCGTTCACGCGCCCATGGATCATGATCATTTCCTGCGCAGAGGAGGAAAGGATAAAAGCGATTGCAAGAAGTAGAAGGACCGATCGGATCATTCGCAGGGTCTAAAGATCGCTCGTTGTATCGATCGGGCGGATCATTCAAAAGCCGTTCCTCTTTCAACATCCCGGACTCTGATCGGAGATCCCTTAATGGCGAAAGGCCTCATCGCCAATGGCGACAAGGCCTTCCATTATCACCTGTGCATCTGTAAGCCGGGTTCTGTATCCGCCTGCGGCGGATCCCCATCATCTATCTGGGACGAAGGTCACCCTTCGCCTCTATCGGCCTACCCTCCGGAATGCGGCTTACGCCACAAGGACGGACGATCCACGTCCCCCTTTCGGCGGACTTCCGGTATACATGGCCTTTCAGCCCGTGAGGTTTACCAAACCACCGCTGTCGCCAGCGATGCTGGTGGTCTCTTACACCACCTTTTCACCCTTGCCTCCACTTTCGCGGATCGGCGGTATCCCTTTCTGCGGCACTTTCTGTAACACCACCGTCCCCAGTGATGTTCCTTCCCGTTAGGAAGCACGGTGCCCTACGCTGCCCGGACTTTCCTCCCTCCCATTTCTGGAAGAGCGATGGAGCGATGCACAGGATGTCAATGAACCTTCTGAAAGTTGAAGTTGATGGCAGTTGAGGAATTGTAGCGATGACAACTCCAGCCCTTAACCTCTTCCACCCAAATCACTTCAACTCCCTAACGGCCTCAACCTTTTCGACCGTTCAATGCTTCGATCGCAAAATTAGCACCTCGGTGGCGCCCACGCCGTACTTGCGCATGTCCGCATCATGGAACTGCACGTTATCGTAGTACTGCAGCATCTTTCTTACCTCTTCGCGCAGGATCCCCTCGCCCACACCGTGGATCACGATCAGCTTCTTCTTGCCATCGCGTATCGCAGCGTTCAATCTGCGTTCGAAGAATGAAAGTTGATAGGATAGTTTCTCGGCATCGCTGAGCTGGCGCTCATCATCGATCAGTTCATGCAGATGCAGATCCACCTCGGCAACACTGTTATCTTCCGGCTTCTTGGGCGTTTTGCCCGGCCGGGCCACTACGTTGCGTTTGCGCTTCTCTTCCAGCAGATCGTTGGCCGCCACCATGCCGGCCTGGTGTTCGGTAACCTTGTACAGAACGTGTTCCCTGCCGCGCAGGTCGTGCACCAAACCTTTCACGGCACGATCGATCTCAAATCCATCATGAGTTCGCAACTTTACATGCGTGGCACCCAGGATCTCGATCACCGTACCGCCGCCCACTTCATCAACGAAGGCGACCCTGTCACCGATCTGGAACTTTGGCGGCATCGCACAAAATTACAGGTGCACTACGATCACCATGACACGTTCCCTCATTCTGATAGCTCTGTTCATCCGCCTCGTTCCGGCAGTTGCGCAAGGTTTTCTCATGCCACGGCCGGTGGATGGCCTGCCAGCGATGGAAGAATTCTTCGCACAGGAAATGAATTACCCTGAGCGGGCGCTCAAGGAGCAGATACAAGGGGAAGTCTGGTTGAAATTCAATGTGATGGCGGATGGTTCGGTGCAAGATCTGCGGATCTGGAAGACCCTTGAAACTTCCTGCGATGCTGAAGCCATGCGACTGGCCCGGCTGGTTCAATGGCAGCCGGCGCGCGCCGGTGATGCGGTCGTGGATGCCGAACACTCGCTTGTGGTCCGATTCAACCTCCGCGATCACCAGCGCGCGTTGAAGAAGCGCAAGGCGCTGGATCCATCGTTGGCCGACTTACCGGTGTTGCGATCGCACGTGGCACATCCTGCCTCACACGTTGCCGATCCGCCGCAACCGCTGATACCGAAAGGTGCAGCCGGTTTCCCGGACTGGTGCCGCCAACATCTGAAATATCCCCCCGAGGCCTTGCGCCGGAACATCCAGGGGCCTGTGAAGGTGCGCTTCGTGGTGGAACCGAGCGGCAATCTTTCCAACATGCATTCCATTACCGATCTGGGCGGCGGTTGTGTTGCGGAAGCGATCAGGGTGCTGCGTTCCATGCAATGGCGGCCCGGTGTGGCCGATGGCAAGCGCGTGCGCACCCAGATGGAGATGGAGATCATGTTCAAACTGCCTTGAGCGCACGGTAACTTCGGCACCCATGGAAGCGCGCGGACCATGGCGTACGATCTCAAAAGAGAAGCGGTACGAAACGGATTGGATCTGGATCGAACACCACGAGGTGCTTGATCCCAAAGGCAACAACGGGATCTATGGCGTGATCCATTTCAAGAACATCGCGGTGGGAATGCTTCCGCTGGATGAAAAGGGCAATACCTGGATCGTTGGCCAGTACCGGTATCCGATCGATTCATACAGCTGGGAAATGCCTGAAGGCGGTGGCAAGCGCGATGTGCCCACGATAGAAAGTGCGAAACGTGAACTGAAGGAAGAGACCGGCATCATAGCAAGGAAGTGGACGAAGATCCTGGAGATGGACCTGAGCAATTCAGCGAGCGATGAGCAGGCGGTGATCTATCTGGCGCAGGATCTGGAATTCGAGGAAGCGGAACCCGATCATACAGAGGATCTCCAAGTGAAGAAGATCCACTTCAGCGAACTGTTGGAAATGGTGCTGAAAGGCCAAGTGCGCGACAGCCTTACGGTTGCCACTGTATTGAAGGTGGAATTGATGCTACGTGGCGGAAGCTTGAAATTTCAGAAATAAAGCCAGTGCCCGGTCACCTTCCCGTTGCTTCGGAACTCGATCGCCGGGGCGGGGATCTTCACACCGTTCAGTATGAAGAAGATCGTTCTCAGGAATCGGCTTCCGACCTTGATCCGCGTGAGATCGATATCTGGTGATACATAGAATTGCCGTGTGCGATCGTACCCGAAAACTCCGGGGATCGGTTCCATCGGGTGGGCCGAGATCAGGCCATCAATACCATAACCGATCGCAAGGTTCAGCCAGGGTGGCACATCGATCCCCGTGGTGCGATCGATGTTCGCACTGAGCCAGATCGTCTGTCCGTTGTAATCCTTCAAGATCCGTTCGGCCAGATCCTCACCAAGAAGTGCCGGTCGCTGCTTCGCATATTGTGTCGTGTGCGCAGAGAGTTTCACCGCGATCCGCTGTTCATCCCACAGCAGTTGCTGGCCAATGAAGAAACCCGACCCTGCAAGGTTCGCGGCCATATCGCTCCAGGAGAAACCCCAGCGTTCGGAAGTACCATCCAGTACCTCCACGCCTAGTAGGAAGACCGATCCAAGGCTTCCTCCGATCAATATTGAATTGCTTTCCTGCATCCCGCACCGATCGAATAAAGCATGCCCCCAATTGCCGATCGTGTAAGCACTGAAGAAATGCCCGGCCTTGTCCATCTGCAACCATTCGCCACTATCATCGAACACATGCAGCGGTGCGCGTTCATGGCCGGCATACCATGCCCTATCCAGTAGATAGTAGGAACCGAGGATTCCGGCACCCATGATCCCTGCCGTAGTGGTGCATGAAACCCCATGCCCCCTGGCCAACGTATCAGGCTCCGCATCGATCTGTTGCGCGGCTATGGACATGGACATGATCGAACAGATCCATGCACTTACATAACGGCAACAGGGCATCGGGCAAAAGTAACCGCACGCTGGATCGAGTGCCCAGGATCCGATCACACCCCGCCACACGGCCGATCGCAGTGAAAGCATTGACGCTGCTTCCCATCCTATTGCTTGTGGTCCCGGCTTTCGGCATCGTAGTTTCCACAGGTCCGGAAGTGACTTTGATGGGAACGATCACCGGCGGACAATTCGGCTTTTCCGTACGTACTGCCGGCGATGTGAACGGTGATGGGTACAGTGATGTACTGATCGGAGCACCCCTGGCAGCAATGGGTCAAACCGCCGAGGGATCGGTCTACGTCTACTATGGAAGCATGAGCGGGATCCAGGCGGCGCCCTCACAGATCCTGCAGATCGATGTAGCCGGCGCGCAATTCGGCTACAGCTTAGGGCTGGCGGGAGATGTGAACGGCGACGGGTTCGCTGATGTGATCGTGGGTGCACCAACATGGAAAGACCTCCCAACGCAGAACAACGAGGGTGCGGCCTTTATTTTCCACGGATCGGCCGCAGGTCTATCCGCAACACCGAATTCCATTCTTCAATCCAACATCACCAATACGTACATGGGATCGTCGGTCGCTGGCTTGGGCGATATCAATGGAGATGGTCTCAGCGATGTGATGGCAGGTGGCTGGATCGCAACGTTCGGACAAACTCAGGAAGGCGCCGTGTATGTTCATCTCGGCAGCGCCACAGGTGTTTCGATCGCTCCGATCCATCGGTTGGAACGCGACCAGGCCGCCGCGCAGTTCGGGCGATCGATCGCCGGGGCAGGCGATGTGAACGGCGATGGTTACAACGATGCGATCATCGGAGCATATCGCTACGATCTCACCGGGCCCAGCGGTACGGATGACGGTGCCGTATTCATCTATTTCGGCGGCCCAACGGGATTCGGGATCGGAACAAACCCGGCACCAGGACAGACCTTCAATACGATCGGCTACAGTTCACATACGGGCTGGAGCGTTTCCACCGCTGGAGATGTGAACGCAGATGGTTACAGCGACGTCATCATAGGTGATTGGCGCGACAATATCGGCGGGCAAATAAATGAAGGCACTGCCTTCGTCTTCCACGGATCGGCCGCCGGGTTGATCACCGCACCTGCGACCATCATCCAGAACGATCTCGCTTCATCCTGGATCGGCCGATCGGTCTCCACGGCCGGTGATGTGAATGGCGATGGCTACGCGGACATCATCGTCGGCGCCTTGATATTCTCGAATGGGCAGAACGGCGAAGGGGCGGCCTATGTGCACCTTGGATCGCCTACGGGGATCTCATCAACGTATTTCCTGCGTTACGAAAGCAATTCCGTCAACGCGCAAATGGGCGAAAGCGTGAGTTGTGCGGGAGATGTGAACGGCGATGGTTTCAGCGATATGATCGTCG
>JAEYYE010000002.1 GCA_023430945.1 Bacteroidota bacterium | reverse complement strand
TCTGCCTTCAGCATGCATGGCCGCCACCTGATCGCCCTGCTGGCCCGAGACCCAGGTCGGCGCCCACACCTCAGAATTTGTTTCGCGCACCTTGTCCACGGAAACCTCGTTGAGCGAAGGGATCTGTTGAAAATCCGGCAATTCCTTGAACTTCGTGATCTGTTCATCGCCTGGCAGGCCGATCACGATCGTAAGATCCCTTCCTTCGGTGGATGCGTGTTGCATGAATTCGGCCTGGAGTTCATGCACGGTCTGCAGCGATCCCTCGTACTTCACGTCCAGCCACACGAACTTCAGCGAGGTTTCCTTCAATATCACTTCGAGTGCGCCACGCAGTGAAGGGATCTTCTCACCGTTCACCAGGCGCACCATTCCGTCCAACTGCGCGAATGAATATTCATTGATCGGTCCGTAGAGGCCAACATCCTTCACCAGACGAGCGTTCAGATCATCATCATGGTAAAGGATCGGAATGCCGTCACTGGTCAGCTTCACATCGATCTCGATCCCCATCGCGCCAAGCTGCTCGGCCATGCGGATCAGTTCGATCGAATTCTCCGAGGCCGGCAGCTGATCGGAGTTACGCCCACCACCGCGATGCGCGAGTACGAGGAAGCTCGTGTCCTGGTGCAACGGTCGCAGGTACCGCAATGCGAACGGCCTTGAAGGGGTCTCGCCCGGGTCGCCGAATTGTCCACGGATCACCACATTGCTCTCACCGATCTCTTCCTGGCCGAACAAGAGTTCGGCACCTTCCTGCGGTGCGATCTGCAGCCAGCACGCACCTGTGGAGGTATTGTTCAATGTGCGCCAATAGGTTTCCAGCAATATGGACCCGTTCAGATCGCGGCCTTCACCTGTAATGTAGGCGATGTTCTTCTCAGAGAAGATCGATACATGATGCGTGGTATCATTCCCGTTCCGCAGGTGCGACCATTTCAAGACCACCTTATCGCCGAAGATCTCCGAACCTTCGGTAACGGCATAGACCCCCTCCATCCGCTGGCGTGGAGAGGCTGAGAGCGGAACGGCATCCGGCGATCGGAACAAGTCCCAGGTGACCTCGGGTAGTGGTACGGCGAGCTCCTTCTGGCAGGCGGTGAAAAGTGTAGGGAAGAGCAGGTAGGCTAGATTTCTCAATATCATGGAATGAATGCTACGGTTATCTGTCGGTATAGATGTTTCTTCTCATTCAGATCGAACAAAGCCCAGGTGGCCCAGTAATAATTGGTATAGCGCGCAGTGAATCCCAAACTGATATGTGTACGGCCGAAGAACGGCTGCTCCAGATACAATGACCAGGCCATGCCATTGTAGCGTGAAATGGGCCGCTCGATCTCCTGGTCGCCGACACGGGAACTGTATTGAAGGTTCAGGATCGCTTCCGTCTTCAAGGTGAGGCCAACGTTGCGGCCGGTTCGCAGGCCGATCGAGATGTTCGGCAAAGCGTCCCAGCCGCGCGCTTCGGTGTCGTATCCCTCAAGGTCCAGCACGCCTTTGAACCAGCCGACATCAGTACCTAGTGAGAAATTCCAGCGATCATCCACCTGTTTCGCCCAGCGCGGACCGATCGAGAGATGGTTCTGCAGGATCTGCACCTGCAACCTTGAATTCAGGTGGAGACCGCCGTACAACTGGCGCAACACCTGGAGATCGCCGGCGGGGATCCGGAATTGGAAATCCTCCGTAAGCGCCATGGGTGTGGCCGTAGTGATGAAGCCGAACGATGCCAGCCAGTCGCGATCGTACATCGGCGTGGGGAAGAAGATGTTCCGGCCACGATGGGTTTCCTGCGCAAAGATCCTTCCGGCGTACATCGATGCGAGCAGCAGCACCAATAAGGTGACAAGTGCGTGCCATGCGCCACGTTCCGATCGGGTTATGCGCGGGAACATTCCTACGAAATTACATCGGATGGCAGGGGAGGTGAAGTCCCATAACTTGGCAGCATGCAACATGCATTGAAGATCCTTTTCCTGCCGTTGTCCATTGTGACGACCGCTGTTCACGGGCAACAATTGATCTGGAGCGATCCGATCGTGGTGCACCGCGGCGATCAGGATCCGATCCGTCCGCGGATCGTTCTCAATGGCGATCAAGAGCCTGTGGTCCTTTGGGGTGAAGCGTCACCCGGAGCGAATTTAGTGGCGGTGGGTGAAGGAAATTCCTTCAGTGTCGCGAACCAGATCCATCCCGCAGGCATCCAGCCAGCGGCCGAGTATTGGCAGGGAAGCGATCTGGCATCACACGGGAATTCGATCCATGCGGTGATGAAATTGACCCCTGAGACCTCCGGTGGGATCTATGTGGTGAGTTCCAACGATGGCGGATATACGTGGAGCGATACGCTTCGCGTGGACCAGGTGCCGGGCTACAGAACACGTTTTTCCTCGATCGCGGTGAATGGCAACGGGGAGCCATTGGTGCAATACATGCGGATCGATATGGACGAGATCGGGCATCGGACGATGGTCTCGCGGATCGTGGATGGATCTGTGCAGGTACCGATCGATGTAAGCTCACCGTTCACTGCAGGTGAGAATTGTGATTGTTGCCCGGGCCAGATCCTGGCGAGCGGTGATCGGGTCGCTGCACTTTTCCGCGATGCCACGGAGAACCTGCGCGTGATCTGGGCCGCGATCTCAAATGATGGTGGCGCCACGTTCGATCAAGGCGCGCAGATCGATCCAACGGATTGGGTTCTCAACGCCTGTCCTTCCTCCGGTGCCGATGGCGTGTTCGATGGGGATCGGATGCGGTACGTTTGGATGTCCGGTGCGGATGAAGGGAAGAAGATCTTCTACGGTTCGGCAGATGGGGATCTCGCTGATATCGCAGTGATGCAGGTACACCCCGATCAACCGCAAAGCGTGGCCCAGGATCATCCACGCCTGGCCGGATCGGGCGATACGCTCGGTGTGGCGTGGCAGCAGAACGCAGCTGCCCAGACCGAGGTGCTGTTCGCCTGGAAATTGCCGGGCATGGCTTCGTTCCAAGCTCCCGATACCGTGAACATGGAACTGGTAGGTCCGCAACGATCGCCCGATGTCGCCTTCTCGAACAACATGTTCCACCTTGTGTGGGCCGACTACCAGGAGAACGCGGTGATGTATCGCACGGCCACGATCGCGCCTTCCATTGGCATGCAGGAGAAGGAGATCGGAACGATCGCTATCTGGCCTGTGCCGGCGGATGATCGGCTGCATCTTGGCCTGCAGGATCTTCCGCGAGGAGCTACGATCCGCATCTATTCCGCGATCGGGGCGTTGGTGCGATCCCTTCCCGTTACTCCTTGGATCGATGTTTCCACCCTTGCACCGGGTTGGTTCACACTGACGATCGAGGATGGCAATGGCGTTCGAACCGCACGAGGAAAAGTGTTGATCGCAAGGTGAAGATCAGTGCCGGTATTGTTCTCTACAGGATCCAGGATGGCAAGATCGAAGTGCTGCTCGGGCATATGGGAGGCCCATTCTGGGCGAAACGCGATGCAGGGGCCTGGAGCATTCCCAAAGGCTTGATCGAACCGGGGGAAGATCCGCTGGATGCCGCGTTACGTGAGTGTGAGGAGGAATTCGGTTTCAGGCCGGATGGGGAAATGATCCCATTGGATCCGATCCATCAAAAAGGTGGAAGGAAAGTGATCGCCTGGGCGATGAGGACCGGGCACGATCCCGCCGATCATAAGAGCAATTCCTTTACGATGGAATGGCCGCCTCGAAGCGGCAGGTACCAGCAGTTCCCAGAGATCGATCGCGTGCAATGGTTCCCATTGGCTGAAGCGATGCTCAAAGTGACCGGTGGGCAGGCCGATCTGTTGCGGCAATTGGAAGAAAGGTCCTCATCAACCTAAAGCGACGTCCAGGATCATCATTATGATGAAGCCACCGATGAAACCGAGCGTTGCCAGATCCGTGTTCTTCTCGAGTTGCGTTTCCGGGATCACTTCCTCGATCACCACATAGATCATGGCACCGGCAGCGAAGGAGAGCGCGAAAGGCAGGATGGGTTGCATCCAGATCACGGCCATGGCACCGATCACACCGGCCACGGGTTCCACGATCGCGCTCATCTGGCCGTAGTAGAAACTACGCCGGCGGCTCAGGCCCATCCTTCGCAGCGGCATGGCCACGGCGATCCCTTCGGGGAAATTCTGCAGACCGATCCCGATCGCAAGCGCCACCGCCCCACCGATCGTAGCTTCGGGAATACCGGCAGCTGCACCACCGAAGAGCACACCTACGGCAAGTCCCTCGGGAATGTTGTGCAATGTGATCGCCAGCACCAGCAGCGTGGTGCGATGCCATTTGGTCGGCAGTCCTTCCTTTTGATCGGGATCGAAATTGATGTGCAGGTGGGGCAGAAGTCTATCCAACCCGAATAGGAAGAGCGCACCGGAACCGAAACCCATCGCAGGTGGCAACCATCCCGGCCAACCGAGTTGCTCGCTCATGCTGATCGATGGTGCGAGCAGGCTCCAGAAACTCGCCGCCACCATCACCCCGCCGGTGAAGCCGAGCATGGCGTCCAGCCATTTTCGTGAAAGTTCCTTGAAGAGAAAGACCAGGCTTGCGCCGAAAGCGGTGAGCAACCAGGTGAACGTGGTGGCCAGAAAAGCCGCCAGCACAGGGTCGATCCCTTCAAAGAAGGCGAAGATCTCTTTCATGGTACTTCAACATGTAGATGGTGGGCCACCTGCTGGCTCAGGTCGATGAGCCTGCGGTCCTCGATCTTGCGTGATCGCGATCGCACCTGCACACTTCCATCGAATTGCGACCGCTCATGCACCGTGATCACGGTCCCGATCGCGATCCCTTTGCCGTCCAGGTGGTCGAGCAGCGCATCGCTCGGATCGTCAACTGCAACTATGCGCACTGCTTCGCCGATCGGGCAATCCGTCAACCGTCGCAGGTTCCGTTTCTGCATCCTTCCGAACCGGTCCGGGATCGGGTCGCCATGCGGATCGAAGGCTGGCTGGCCGAGGTATTCATCCAATTTTTCCACGAGCTTGTCGCTCGTAACGTGCTCGAGCTGCTCGGCCACTTCATGCACTTCGTTCCACCCGAAACCCAGGTGCGAAACCAGGAAGGTCTCCCAGAGGCGGTGTTTCCGCACCAGGTGCAGGGCGAGCTTTTCTCCTCTCGTTGTAAGCTGCACGCCATAATAAGGACGATGCTTCACCAACCCTTTTTCAGCGAGCTTCTTCAACATGTCCGTTACGCTGCTCGCCTTCGTGCTCAACCGTTCACTTATGGCGTTGGTGCTGGCCCGGCCGCCGGAGCTCACAAGCGTATGGATCGCCTTCAGGTGGTCCTCCTCACTTCGGGTAAGCGAGATCTGTTTCACGCTGCAAAGAAATAAAATTTTAGTCATATCTAAAAATTACATGCTACATTTGTCCCGTGCTACGGATCGCTCTCATCGGTGTACTGCTCTTCATCCGCCTGAATGCTGATGCGCAGATCGCTATCCTGAGCGGCAGGGTCGTCGGTCCTGATGGTGCTGTTCCTTTCGCTCATGTGGTGGTGGGGTCGGCAGATCATGCAGCGGTCACCGATCCCGCCGGGCGTTTCCAAGTGGAGAATGTTCCATTCGGCCAGCATGAATTGAAGATCAGTTCGGTCGGTTTTTCGGCTTTCGGCAAAAGGATCGATGTGAACGCATCGGTATTGGATTTGGGAGTTCTTCGTCTCGAAGCCGCAGTGGCACAACTCGAGGAAGTGGTCGTCACGGGCACCATGCGTGAGGTTTCGCGCGCGGAAAGTCCGGTGCCCGTGGAAGTGATCACGCCCGCATTGTTCCGGAAGAACCCGAACCCTGCACTGATCGATGCCGTTGGCATGGTGAACGGCGTGCGGCCACAGATCAATTGCAGCGTTTGCAATACCGGCGACATCCACATCAATGGGATGGAAGGGCCTTACACGATGGTGTTGATCGATGGCATGCCGATCGTGAGCGGATTGAGCACCGTGTACGGGCTGAGCGGGATCCCCACGAGTCTTGTCGAGCGCGTAGAGATCGTGAAAGGCCCGGGTTCTGCGCTCTATGGAAGTGAAGCGATGGGTGGCATCATCAATGTGATCACCCGTGATCCGGTGCTGGCTCCGAAGATCTCTGCCGATCTGATGACCACAACGTGGAAGGAGTATAATCTCGATGCTGGTTTCAAGTTCGGCACTGGAAAGCTCACCGACCTGGCAGGCGTAAATGTTTATTATTACGATGATCCGCAGGACAACAACAGCGATGGTTTCACGGATGTGACGCTTCAGAAAAGGATCTCGATATTCAACAAACTATCGATCCGAAGACCGAAGAGAAAACATGCGACTCTCGCCGCGCGATACGTTCATGAGGATCGATGGGGCGGACAGATGAACTGGACTCCCGGATTCGCAGGAAGCGATAGCATCTACGCGGAAAGCATCGCTACGCGCCGGTGGGAGTTGATCGGGCAATACCAGTTGCCTTTTGAAGAGGATGTGATGTTCCAGATAAGCATGAACGGCCATGAGCAGCGCAGCTGGTATGGGATCACGCCGTACAATGCGACACAGAACGTCTTCTTCAGCCAACTGTACTGGTCTCGGCGCATCGGGGCACGCCACGATCTGCTCACCGGGCTCGCGTACCGGCATACGTTCTACAACGATAACACCACCGCCACGGCGATCGGTGTGGAACCGTTCAGTACCGATCGGCCACAACAGAAACCACTTCCGGGTCTGTTCCTGCAGGATGAATGGTCGATCACTGAACTGCATGAATTGCTTCTCGGATACAGGTTGGACAACGATGTGGACCACGGCATGGTGCATTCGCCGCGGATCGCTTACAAGTTCGCACCGAGCGGCAGGTGGGCGGTGCGCGCGAGCTTCGGCACCGGTTACCGCGTGGTGAACATCTTCACCGAGGATCATGCGGCGCTCACAGGCGCACGTGATGTGAAGATCGAAGAGGATCTCAGGCCCGAGACCTCGTGGAACGGCACGTTGAACATCGTGCGCAAATGGGTGGGGGAGAAGCGCTTCTTCGAGATCGATGGATCGGTGTTCCATACGCGCTTCGGTAACAGGATCCTGCCGGATTACGATCTTGATCCCGATCTGATCATCTACCGGAATCTGAACGGGAACGGGATCTCCCAGGGAGTGAGCCTCAACCTGGGAAGCAGGATCGGCGATCGGTTCCGCATGCATGCGGGTACGACCTATATGGATGTGTTCACCGAAGAAGATCGGGTTCGTGTCGATCAGTATTTCGCACCGAAGTGGTCCGGCACCTTCAATGCAAGCATGGATCTGCTGAAGGCCACATCGATCGACCTGACCGCGCAATGGTATGGACCGATGCGGCTGCCCACGTTGCCCAGCGATCCGCGTCCGGAATATTCGCCGGCCTATGCGATGTTGAACATCCAGCTGAAACAGAAGATCGGTGAACGCTGGGAATTGTATGGTGGTTTGAAGAACCTGCTGGACTTCGTTCCCGCCGATCCGTTGATGCGGCCGTTCGATCCATTCGACCGCTATGTGGATGATCCGATCGCGAATCCCAACGGGCATACGTTCGATACCAGCTATATGTACGCTCCGCTACAAGGCCGCCGCGGTTTCCTGGGGGTGCGGTGGACATTGATGTGACGAGCCATCACCGATCGTTGGAAGCAGCGATCCTCACCATAATTATCAACAGCCGATCGCCATTAAATCTGTTTTTTGCCGGAAGTTGCTGATCCACAATATGGTTCCCTGCGATCAATAGCAGCGTGTTCGTAAAGCTGGGGTCGCCTCCACGTTTCCCTGCCGGGCGGGCGGCAAAATTGCACCCATGTCAGCAGCAGTTTTTGAAACGCGTTGGAACCTGTTATTGGAACTGCGTTCAACCGGTCATGAGGAATTGACGGATTTTCTCGGCCGGCATTCCGATCTGGGTGCATTGGTACGGCTGGGCCTGTTGCGCAGGCGCGAAGCAGGATCGGAATTCCAGCGTTACAATGGGTATGTGCCCACACGGAAGGGCCTGAAATTCATGGTACATGTGCCAGAGGAAGAGCTGATACTGGTGACACCCGAAAAGAGCGCCGGCCTATTCCTCGAACTACAGAACGATCCCATGCCATCGGCGCCTTTCAAGCCGACCTTCGCAGAACCGACGGCTGCGCAATTCTACGCGGTGATCGAGCAGAAACAGAACGCAGGCCGTGATGTGTGGCGGGTGCAACGTGCCGAGTTCCTGTGGAACAGCCTGATCGATGGTTACATGGACATCCGATCGTTCACGCAAAGGCACGGGGCTGGAGAAGGCAGCCTGCTGCGCCTGGGCCTTTGCAAGCCGCGTACAGTGAGGCCACATGATCGTGCGTTGGAGATCCAGGTCACCGGGCAGGGCGCGCCTTACCTACAGGAGATCGAGAACTTCGGATTGCTGTTGGTGAAACCGGGCATGGAATTGGGATTGTTCAAGCTATGTGAACCTGCACGCGCCGAATATTGGTGCCGGCTTCCCTGAGCAAAGGCCCAATGCGGACGCGGGATCTATTGCGAATGATGCGTCCCATCTTCATACTTGCCATCCTGGCCTGTTCCGCAACCATCGATCGGGGCCCGATCGGGTTCGATCTGCACAACCCTTCGCGCACGTATACCCTGCCGCCGGAATTGACCGAGATAAGTGCATTGACCGATGTGGATGCAAGCACGATCGCCTGTCTTCACGACGAGGAGGCGATGCTCTATCTCATCGATCTGCGGACAGGAAAGATCCAACGCAAGATCGGTTTCGGTGAGCCGGGGGATATGGAAGGGCTCACGCGCGTTGGTGATGAATATTTCGCCTTGCGCAGCGATGGTTTCGTGTATCGATTCAAGCTTCATGGAGATCGCCCGGAATTGACGGATACCTTCAGGCTTTCGATCCCCAACCGTAACATTGAAGGTTTGGGTTGGGATCCGCATCGGAAGGTGATCCTCGTTTCACCCAAGGATACACCGAAGGGAAAGCCGGAGATCCGTGATGGACGGAACATCCATTGCTATGATCCGGTAAAGAAGCGGATGTGCGACCGGCCCGCGCTCACGCTGTCGATCAAGCAGATCATAGCACAGGCCGGGGCAAGGGGCTTCGAAGTGCCGATGAAAGAGAACGACAAGGGCAAGCGGTCCCCTGCGTTGAAATTGCGCTTCAGTTCCGTGGCGATCGATCCGTTGACGGATACCTATTTCCTGCTTTCGGCCACTGATCGCATCCTGCTCGTGATCGATCGCAAGGGTGATCTCATCGCGTTGGAGCAACTCGATGAGGAACTGTTCAGCAAACCGGAAGGCATCACCTTTCTGGAGAACGGCGATATGCTGATCTCCAATGAAGGAAAGGATTCAAAGCCGAACATCCACCTTTTCTCGCGCCAGGAACAGTGATCAACGGATACTGATCGGGTGATTTTTCCACAACTCTGGAAGTGGCACCGATCCCTGTTCGTCAACAGTACAGGGATATTTCGGCGATCGCCGATCACGGCATGGCTTCGGCATGGCTACCGGGCGCATGGAGCAGATCGAGATCCTGAAAGGGGAGAGCTATCATTTCCTTTTGAAACTTCTTGTGGCCGCCGGGATCGGTTTCCTGGTGGGGATGGAGCGCGAGCACGTGCGCCAGCGACAAGGGCAGGGTCAGTTCGCGGGTGTCCGCACCTTCACGCTCATCTCTGTCTGTGGTTTCATCGCTGCTTACGTGGCCGAGCACATGTACCAATGGACATTTGTGGTGGTGCTCGCCGGATTCATGGCACTGGTGATCGCAGCCTACGTGCACATGGCACGCAACGGCAGCCCGGGGGGGACCAGTGAGATCTCCAACATACTGGTGTTCCTTCTCGGAGCAGTGGTGCATGCGGATGAAATGCTTTTCGCCGTGGTGGTCGCGGTGTTCATGGTATTGCTTCTCTCTTTCAAGGTATCGTTGCACAGGTTCATCGGCAAGTTGAAGATGAACGAGCTGCGGGCGATCCTGCAATTCGTGGTGATCTCCGCACTGGTGCTGCCGTTCCTTCCCGAGGATCGGTTCGGGCCGTACGAGGTGTGGAGCCTGAAGGAGATCTGGATCATGGTGATCCTCGTTTCCGGGATCAGCCTGGTCGGTTACCTGCTCACCAAGGTGATGGGCGGAAAGGGAACGCTGGTCACGGGAATGGTCGGTGGATTGGTCTCCAGCACCGCAGTGACCCTCAGTCTCGCGCAGAAGAGCAACAAATTCAAGGAAGCCGGAACACGGAATTACGCGATCAGCATTCTTGCCGCATCCACGATCATGTTCCCACGATTGCTGCTGATCCTGGCGGTGGTGGACTTTTCACTGGCCG
>JAEYYE010000363.1 GCA_023430945.1 Bacteroidota bacterium | reverse complement strand
GTATGGATCGAAGCTCAACTCGTACGCGAGCTTCGCGTAGTTGAAGAGGGCATCTTCGGTCACATTCTCCACGATGCCCATCTCATACGCTTTGCGGAAGGCATTCCGCGCGAAATTCTTCTCGTTCAATTTCAAGTAGCAGTCCGCCATATGGTATGCGGAAAGCTGCGCCAGACTGTCCGTACCATTGGCCACAAGGTTGAATTCGTTGAGCGCCTTGCGGCAATCGCCGGTCTTGTAATACGTATAACCCAGAATGTACCGATCGCCCCGATCGACACCGACGCGTTGTGAGCTTTTCTCCAGGAACGGCAGGGCTTCAGCGTACTTTCCCTGCCGATACTGCGCTTCGCCCGCGAGCCGGTTGATCTCATTCATACGCTTGGTGCCTTGCGGATCTTCGAGCAGTGGTTTCACATACGCATCGAGCTCGTCGTACTTGCCTTGCAGATACAGGATCTCGGCGATGTAGTACGGAACCACTTTCCTGAAGCTTTCATCGTTCTGCAAGCGTTGGAAGACCGGTAATGCGGTCGCATAATTCCCTCGCTCGTAGTTTATGTGCGCGGCGTAATAGGCGGAAGGAACAGCGTAGGTTCCCGATCCATTCTGCACTTCGGCGAACTCATGCAACGCAAGGTCGCGCTGATCGCGCTGGAAATACGCGTATCCGCGCTTGAAACGGAATTCCTCCATTTCCTCCGGTGAAAGCTTGTGCCGCTCCACCAGCTCGCTCCATTCGATCACATCCTTCCACTTCTTCTGGGCGAACACATGCTTGAACAATTCGAACCGCACCACCGTGGAATGCGGATCCTCCGGATGATCGGAAATGAACGAAAGCAACCGGTGCCCGGCATCATCATGAAAAAGCCGCACGGCGGAAAGCGCACTGTAGAATTCAGCCTCCGTCCGCACCATGTCGTTCCGGTCGGGAATGCGCTCGATCACACGCTGGAATTCGTACTGCGCCGCGGCATATTTCTCCTTATCGAACAGATCCACCGCCCGATCCATGTCCGCGTTGCCGTGTTCGTAATGCGCGGGCCGCTGTGCGATCGCTCCAGCCGAGGCGAAAGCAAGAAATGCGCAGAACAGTGTACGCAATGCTCGGTGCGCAGGTGGCGAAGGGGTCTTCATCAAGCGATCAAAGTTCTTGGCGTAAGGGCGCGGCATGCATCCGGAAGGAATGAACTTGTTCACGCGGCCGTGTTCAACGGATGAGTGGTCTGTCCGGTCCAAAGTCATGGCGCTCCTTCACCAAACGACTCACCACCCATTGTTCGTACACTACCAGATGCATCTGTGGATGGCCACGGAAATTTCGGGAACTTTGCTGTCGCCGTTGGATCGCATCCACCGGAGGTACCATGAGCGACAGCCCGATCATACTGCTTCACAACGTGCGGATCTTCCAGCGGGAGAACCTGGTGCTGAACAGCCTTGATCTCACCGTTCACAAAGGCGAATTCATCTACCTGATCGGGCGTACGGGCAGCGGTAAAAGTTCGTTGATGCGCACGCTCTACGGCGATCTTCCGTTGAAGGAAGGCGAGGGCCATGCATGCGGCTTCGATCTGCGCAAATTGAAGCGATCGCAGATACCCTACTTGCGGCGCAAGATCGGCATCGTGTTCCAGGATTTCCAGTTGCTGAGCGATCGCACGGTGAACGCGAATCTGCTCTTTGTACTAAAGGCCACCGGCTGGAAGGAGAAGAGCCGCATGGATGAACGCGTGCAACAGGTGCTGGAAAAGGTGGGGCTCGCCAACAAAGGCTATAAGATGCCCCACGAACTTTCCGGCGGCGAACAGCAACGTGTAAGCATCGCCCGCGCATTGCTCAACGATCCGGAACTGATCCTCGCCGACGAACCCACCGGCAACCTCGATCCCGAGACCACCGAGGAGATCCTGGACCTGCTGTTCGCGATCAGCCGCAGCGGCCGCAGCGTGATCATGGCCACGCACGATTACACGCACATGAAGAAATTCAACACGCGCGTGGTGCGTTGTGAAGATGGGAAGCTGCTCGAGTTGAGCGCTGCGGGGAATACCATCTCCGCCTAGATCGGGAGTCCGTTCTTTTTGGCGGGCTCCTGTCCGGTCGTGCCTGCGCCTGCAAGTCCTCGGCCGTTGTCCCGCAGTACTGCGGGAGCACGGCCTGCGGGCTTTCCGGCTGCGGCACTTACGCAGATCCCGGGTCGTTACAATGCTCCAGTCTTCGATCGGCGATCTGCGTGACGGATAGGAGCGGCACCCCGCAGCCGGCGCTCTTGGCCGGCGAGGAGTACAGCGTATAGCCGGACCCCGCCTTCGCCAAGGATTCGGCGGGCGTAGCCCTTGTCACATCAAGGCGGGGGCACGCCCAAAGCAAATTCAGAATTTAGATTTCAGAATTTTAGAGTGGTCAGCCGATCACCGGTTCGGGCAGCCTTTCCGTCACTTCCTTACCTTCCAATAACCGCACGATCTTATCCGCATTGCAACGGTTGCTGAAGCGTTCTTCGAGGATCTCCGTGCGGCGTTGGAGCGATCGGCCGTTGGCTTCCTTCTGCATGCACGCTTCGATCGCTTTTCCCATCGCCTCGGGGCGATCATGCACGTGGCAGAGCTCCTCCAGGCCGGTGCCTTCCACCATCGGCGTGTTGCACACCACGTGGCGGCCGGTGAAGAGACATAGCAATAGTTTCAGCTTGATGCCCGTGCTTTGGAAAGTGGGCAGCACGTTCACCTGCGCGTTGCGCACCAACGTGTGGATCTCTTCGGTGCCGATGTTCTCGCGCAGCTCCACATTCTTCGATCGGGTGATCTCGCGCTTCAATTCCTGGCTGGCATTGCTTCCCGCGATCACCAATTTCACATCGATCCTCTTGAACACCTCGCGCACCAGGTAGAGCGCGGCCTGATCGTTCTCCGGCACCGAAAGTGCGCCGTGGTACAACGCGAACTTGCCCAGGCCCTTCGGGATCTCCACATGCTCGGTGGTATGGAATGCCGGCACATGCTCCACGTTCCTGAAAAGCCGCGCGAAATAGATCTCGTCCTTCGGCGAGATGGCCAGAATGTGTTGTGCGTGGGAGAGCACGCTTTCGAACTTCTGGAGTTTGCGCGCCTCGTTGAGGAAATACGTTCGGCGGAAGACATTACCTTCCGCCTTCGCGAGCGATGCGTAATAATCGTGCTCCACATTGTGTGCGCGCACCAGTTTCAGCCGGTCCCTTAATCGATCGTCCGCGAGGTAATAGCAACTGTGCAAACCTTCGAACAGGATCGGGTGGCGATCGGCCAGCAGCCGCTCCATGAGCAGATCGCTGCGCCGGCTGAGCACCACGTACGGAAGACTGTTGAACAACTGGTGTTTGCCAAGCTTCCGCGGATAGTAATGCACCTCGGCGCAACATTCAGCCAGATCGGCGGCGATCGCACGGCCGTATTGGAAACAATGCAGGTGGACCTTTACGCCCAGGGCAGCGAGCGCGCGCACTTTGTAGTGCACATCGATCACTCCGCCATAGTTCGGCGGCGACGGTACATCGAAGGAAACGATATGCAGGTGATGTTCAGCCAAGTCTTTGGAAAATGCCCTTCAGCGCATCCTTTTCTCGTTCACCGTCCAGAGAATCGGCCGCGAAAATAGCGTTTCGTCGCAAGGCCTCGCGGCGGGCCGGATCGGCGATCAACCCCTTCACTTCCTGTGCGATCATCCTCGGATCTGGCTTCGGAATGATGATCCCGGCATCGTAACGGCGAACGATCGCTGCCACTTCGGGCAGATCGGTGGCCAGCACGGGGATGTACGCACGGAAATAATCGAACAGCTTGTTGGGCAGGCTGAAGCGATAGTTGAGGTTGGTGTCCTTGTCCAGCGAAAGCCCCAGATCTGCATTGCGAGTGTACTGCATCATTTCCACGTACGGCATCCTTTCCAGAAGACGCACACGATCCTGCAAATGCTGCTTCGCGACCATTTGCTGAAGCACCGGCCAGGCATCTCCCCCACCTACGATCAGCAAATATGCTTCCGGCAGATCGGCCATGGCCATCACCGCTTCCTCCGCACCACGCTGCACGTTTATGCCGCTGCCCTGCAGGATCAGGATGAGCTTGTTCTCCGGGAGACCGAGTTCCCGGCGCGTACCCGGCGGGCCGAGTTCACGATGCATCGGTATGTTGCGGATGACCTGTATGCTGACGCCTCGCTTCTGTAGCTGCGGGTAGCGTTCGTGGTACGCGTTCGCGATGCTTTCATTCACGGTGATCAAGTGTTTAAGACTCGGGAAGATCCAGCGTTCGATCGCGAGCCAGACCTTGCGCACCGATCGGCCAGCGAGTTCAGGCACTTCGGTGAAGTACTCATGGCTGTCGTAGACCAGTTCCATTCTTAGGATAGATGCCGAGAGATAACTGGCCAGGAGCGTATCGAGATCATTGGAAACGATGAGAGATCTGCGTTGGGCCTCCCTCCCTCTCCCTCCAGTGGAGGGAGGGAAGATCAGATACAGGAACAGCCGCAGGTTGTATTCCGCGTAGAAGAGCGCGCCCTTGTTGAAGAATAGCTTCATGCGCCGTGTTCGGTAAGGCCGATCGATGGGCAGGCTCTGAGGAAGTTTGCGGCCGATCAAGAGCACATCGTGGCCCAACTCCATGAGCACCATGCAGGTGCGGTGCACGCGGTTGTCGGTACTTAGATCGTTCGTTACGACGACGAAGGCGCGTGGCATGGGGTGCAAAGGTGGGCCCTATGGCTTATCTGATCTCATACGATCTTGAACTCCGACGAACCGTCAATTCTTTCCAAAGCGGTACCGACAGGCAGATCCATGTAGGGAATGATCGCGGGATCATAGTTTGCGATCGTATTCAGATCATAGACCTTCCAATTGCTTTGATCATCTGCATAGTCCTGATCCTCTGTACCGGCCATGATCCGCCACCCGGTATCTGCTTTGAAAGATGGCGCTTCACGATACATGTAATGCACAAGTTCTCCATTAACAGTGATCCGGTCACTGGCAATGCAGCCACCTCGTCCAGGTATTAGGTCTTCCATCTGATCATCGGGGATCTTGAACATGCCGTGTAGCCGTTGGCGGACTACGTAAATCTTCGAAATGGAAAATTCCTTGCTGAATGATAAATGATCAGCACCTCCACGAGTTCGGCTGAAATTACGCGATAGATGATGCGATATGAACCTACTTGGACCTGTCGCAGATCGTATTCATGGATCTCCGGCACGATCCTACCGGAATATGGGAAACGCTCAAGTTTTATGATCTCTGCATAGAAGCGCTGTATCTGGCGATCTGCATACCTCGCGGAATCCTGGGCTATATATGCGCGGATCTCTTCAATATCTCTAAGTGCATCATTCGTAAGCCTTACTTCAGCCATTTGCCGTGCCGTTTCATAGCCTCATTCAGGCTCACGGTTTCACCAGCATCTGAAGACGCCATTGCTGCTTCGATCCGGCTCAACAACATCAATCTATCCATGACCTCGTCCAAGCTGAAGGTTTCTGGCATCTCCTTGATGTGCTTGAGGACCTTTTTCCTTTCAAGTAAACGCTCCTTCCTTTTCATGCCCTAAAGTTATCATGAACCCTACCTACGATATGCACACGCCACCGCTGATCGTTAAACATCCAAATGCTCAATAAGCTGCCACGGCTACATCTAAACTTGCATCACTCCTCATGCTCCTCCAACGCAACGTCGATCTTAAACCTTACAACACCTTCGGCATCTCCGTTCACGCCGATCTGCTCGCGCGTTTCGGCAGTGCTCATGGCGCGCGGCAATTGCTGAAAGCACCGGAGCTGGCGGAGAAACCGCGGCTGATCCTGGGTGGTGGAAGCAACATCCTGTTCACGCAGGATTTCCACGGATCGGTGATGCTGAACGAGATCCCAGGGATCGATGTGATCCGCGAGGACGATACGCATGTTTGGGTGAAGGCCGGGGCTGGTGTGGTATGGCACGAATTCGTGCTATTCACGGTGGATCGGAATTTCGGCGGCATCGAGAACCTGTCGTTGATCCCCGGCAAAGTGGGCGCCGCGCCCATGCAGAACATCGGGGCGTATGGCGTGGAGATCAAGGACAGGTTCGGTTCACTGGAAGCCCTGCGGATCGAAGATGGCGAGGTGATCACTTTCGATCGCGCGGCATGCAACTTCGGCTACCGAGAGAGCTTCTTCAAACGTGAAGGGAAAGACAAGTTCATCATCTTAAGCGTGACCTTCCGGCTTACGAAGTCCGGTGCGCCCTATGAACTGAATACGAGCTACGGCAACATCAAACAGGAGCTGGAGCAGCGCGGCATCACGTCCCCCACCATCAAGGATGTAAGCAACGCGGTGATCGCGATCCGCCAGAGCAAACTGCCCGATCCGAAGGTGATCGGCAATGCCGGCAGCTTCTTCAAGAATCCGGTGGTACCTGCAGGACTAGTGGATGAGATCCGATCGAGATACCCTGACGTGGTCGCTTATCCTTCTAGTAACGGACACATGAAGCTGGCGGCGGGTTGGTTGATCGAGAAGGCGGGTTGGAAGGGGTTCAAAGCAGGGGCAGGGGCAGGGGCA
>JAEYYE010000355.1 GCA_023430945.1 Bacteroidota bacterium | reverse complement strand
CTCTTCGCCCTGCTGATGCTCGCGCTGGCGTTATGGACCTTTCGCTTTCCCTTATTGCGCGCCATCGGTGATCTGCTGATCAAGAACGATGAACTTCATCATGCCGATGCGGTCTATGTTCTTGGTGGTGCTTCGGTGGATCGTGGGATCGCCGCTGCTGAATTGATCAATAACGGATCGGCTTCGATCGCTTTCTGCACGGGAGAGAATATTCCGCAATCGCTGCTCGGTGAAGGGCTGATGCTCTCCGAAGCCCGGCTTACCACGAACGTGATGCTGCGTGAAGGCGTGGGAGAGGAGCAGGTCTTACCGATCGAGCAAGGAACCAGCACGTGGGATGAATCACATATCATTCTCGATCACGCACGGGATCTCCCGGCAGACACGATCATTCTGGTCACCACCGATTTTCATTCACGCCGTGTCGGCCGTGTGTTCCGGGCTCCGTTCCGCAAGGCCGGGATCACCGTACTGGTACATGGTGCACCTTCATCCACCTATGATGCGGAGCGTTGGTGGGAGAGCGAGGAAGGCTTGTTGATGGTGAACAACGAGTACGTGAAATCGATCTATTACTGGTTGAAGTATTGATCGGACCTCATTCATCCGGTAAACGCAGGTAATTGTTTTCGATCGATCGGAATGATGATGCGAGAACATTACTGTTCCAATCCATGATCACGAGATCCTCGTTGATGTTCAAAGAATGCCTTGAAGCTGTTGGAGAATGCAAAATGATACGCCGAAGCTGAAAAGACGATGACCATAACGATCAATGGCACTTTGGCAATGGACGATACGTTTACAGCGAACACTGAGATCAATGCCCCGATCGCGCCAATGGCGAAAAGTACAACAGCCATCCATCGTGCCCATTCTCTCCCTTTGTACACAAGCACGAGAAGTAGTACGGTCAATATGAACCTGATGATCTGCTGAATGATCTTTTTCGTAGGAACATCGGGAACTGTGACATTGTAGAAATAGATCGCGTGGAGCGAAACGAAAAGTACCGCGATCGATATCCAGATTGTCCTCCTTCTTCCTATCGGAACAAGATCCTCCATGGACATTCTTCCCGAGTTGTAGCGCTTCACCGCTGCACCACCACCCGCTTCACCGCACGCTGCCCGTTGGCCATCACTTCCAACAGGTAAACGCCTTCGGCGAGACTTGAAAGATCGATAGTCACGTTACGATCGAAGCCGCTGAGATCGCGTTCGCTGATGATGCGTCCTACGCCATCGATCAACGTCACCTGGTCAAGAGCGATCGCGCTGTACAGGTTCAATTGACCGTTCGTGGGGTTCGGGTACAGTTCGATCGCATCAAGGAGTTCGATCTCTGCAACGTTCACTGCTTCGAGGCAGAAGACATCGGTGTTGCCATCGCCATACTCGCCGTTGTTCATCACGAAGACATGGCCGGTCGCCGTCTGGATCATGTAATTCCCTTCGCCGCTATCGCAGCAGATCCCATCACCAAAGACATCTTCGATGGTGAAGGTGTAACAGCCATTGCTCAGGCACATCGGCACTTCGATCATCTCCTCGTTGTTCCCGTTCTGGTACGGACCGCCGGAATAAAGTTCCACGCCGGTGGGGCTCATCAAGTTCCAGGTGATGTCCGATCCGTAACTGTCCTGTGTGATCTGCAACAGCACATTCTCACTGGGCCAGCTCGCGGTTATCGGCACGCTCCATTGATCGTTCTCTGGCACCTGGTCCATGTTGCCGTTCGGAGAATGTGTGAAGGCCACGAGCGTGTGATCACCCGGCGGAATGGCGATCGGTGGCAGCATGTAATTGTAGGTCTGTCCGGGCAGGAGGCTTCCTGTCCAGATCACGTTGTTCAGTGCTGTTCCCTGCACGCCGTAATCCACAAGAATGGAGGTGACCACATTGATGCCGTTGTTCTTCAAGGTGATCTGCGGCTGAATGAGGCTGTCGCCGCAAAGCAATGCCGGAATGTTGGTGATCGATGTGACCGCACCATCGAAATAGATCGGCACCACCACCTCGGTGAAATCGATGCCTGGTACTTGTGCGCCGCAGTTACCAAGCCATTGTTCAATGATCGGATAGCTCAGGTCGAAGCGCCCATAAGCTGCTGTATTCGTATCACCACACGTTCCGAAACCACCGATCAACTGGCCCACCAGAAGTCCGTTCTCGCCCCAAAGACCGCTGCCCGAAGATCCGGATTCCGTAAGGCCTTCAGCGAACATGCCCACGCGCCACGCTTCATGGTCGGTACCGCCAACTGTCGCCGTCTCTTGATAGATCGGATCGAAGGAGCGTGAGATCTTCTTGATGTCTCCCATCGGGTGATGGATGCCTGTTGCCTGCTGAGATACTGCGCCTGAATTATCCCAACCGCTGTAGAACACCTCATAGTCATCCGGTGGAACATCGCCCAGCCGAAGGAAGGCCATATCCGTGGGAAGATGATCCGCCAGAAGTTCAGCGCCCGAGATACTCTGGGTCTGATCCACGAAAGTTGTCGGATCGCAATCAGGACTGTCCCAGTTGAAGACGAACACCCAGTTCGCCACTGATGATCCCAGGCAGTGTTTTGCAGTGAGGATGTAAGGGGTGCCGTCGGAAAGACAGTTGGTGACCAGCGTTCCGGTACAGGAGCTTCCACCGGTATTGATGCGCACCACTGATCGGATCTGATCACGCCAGGCATCGCCTTCGGGGCAGATCACGTTCACCTGGCAGGCGCCACTGTCGCCAAAATCACGCGAACTCAATTGATCGCGGTAGCCGTGAGTAACCTGGCCTATCTCCAGTACCCCCAGGCCGCGAACAGTGTTCGGCTCGAAGTATTCAACCGTGATGCGCTCTCCTTGCAATTGGTCAACGGCCATGGTGGTGCGCCCGTTGGAAGCGGCCATGAAGGCTCCACGCTGCACACCGCGCTCGTTGTACAGAAATACCAGCGCGCCTTCAGGGACCACATAGCGGCTGAAAACAAGGCCAATGCTGAATGCATCCGGGCAATGCAAGGTGAGGCGCCAGAGCCGGTCCCCATTCTCGAATTCGGTCCAAGTGCCCTGGTCCATGCCGATCTGAACGGTATGGTTGAAGCCGAAGCGGAACGGCGCCGGAATGCCAGAGGCCATGCGCAATTCATCTTCTGCCAGCAACGCTTCAGCATCCACCGCCGGTAATTGGACCACAGGCGCAGGATCGATGTGCGGACCACGCTCCATGAGGCCGAAGGCCAGGC